>DASVQP010000019.1 GCA_036389135.1 Longimicrobium sp. | reverse complement strand
GGGAACCTGGACTCGCGCACCTCGGAGGAGATCATGGCGCTCTTCCACCGGCTGCACGCGGAGGGGCAGACCATCATCATGGTGACGCACGAGCCGGACATCGCGGCGCACGCGGACCGGGTGGTGATGCTCAGGGACGGCGTCATCGCCAGCGACCGCAGGCAGGCGCGGGTGGACGTGGACGAGCTCGTGCTGGCGGGGGTGTAGCGCATGCACGTCGTCGAAGGCTTCCGAGGAGCGTGGGACACCATCCGCAACTACCCGATGCGCGCGTTCTTTACGGTGTTCGGAACGCTGGCCGGGGTGTCGTTCATGGTGGCGGTCATCACCCTGCTGCAGGGGATGAGCGGCTACGTGGAGAGCAACGTGATCGGCCGCTTCTACGGCTACAACACGGTCTCCGTGCGCCGCGCCCCGGACCGCGACCTGGTGGCCAGCGCCGGCGAGATGCGCAGCCGCAGCCGCAGCGCCCCGCTCACGCTGGACGACGCGGCGTGGCTGGAGGCGCGCATGCGCACGCCGGGGACGCTGTCGGCCGGGTGGTCGGGCTCGGGCGCGGCGGCCAGCACCACCGGAAGGAAGCTGGAAAAGGTGCGCATCACCGGCACCACGCCCAGCCACTTCGCCGTGCAGGGGCTGAAGGTGGCCGAGGGGCGCCCCTTCTCCGAGCGCGAGGCGGAGCGCGGGCTGGCAGTGGCGGTGATCGGCCGCGATGTGGCGGACCGCCTCTTTCCGCCCGGGCGCGCGGTGGGCCGGCGGGTGATCCTGCGCGGCTCCCCCTATCGCGTGGTGGGCGTGCTGGAGAAGCAGGGGAAGCTCTTCACCTTTTCGATGGACAAGACCGCCACCGTACCCGCGCGCTCGCCGCTCGACGGCGTGCTCAACCAGCGCGGCGTGGTGGACGTGATCGCCTTCAAGGTGGCGGACGGCAAGCACCTGCGCCCCGCTCTGGCCGAGGTGGAGGGGTGGATGCGCGTGCGCAAGCGGCTGCGCCCCGCCGATCCCGACGAGTTCGCCGTCACCACCTCCGAGCGCGCCCTGAAGGCGTGGGGAAAGGTGGCGCGGGTGATGATGGTGGCGGTGCCCGGGCTGATCGGCATCTCGCTGGTGGTGGGCGCCATGGTGATCCTCAACATCATGCTGGTGACCGTTTCCGAGCGCACCTACGAGATCGGGCTGCGCAAGGCGCTGGGCGCCCGCAGCCAGGACATCCTCTTCCAGTTCCTGGTGGAGTCCGCCACGCTCTCCGGCATGGGCGGGCTGCTGGGGGTGGGAGCGGGGTTCGCGCTGGCCGCGCTGGTCAGCTTCTTCTCGCCGCTCCCCGCGCAGGTGGCGCCGTGGTCGGTGGCGCTGGGGCTCTTTCTGGGGATCGGCGTGGGGGTGGTGGCGGGGGTGTACCCGGCCAGCCGCGCCGCCCGCCTGGACCCCGTCGTCGCGCTGGGGCACGAATGAACGTCGCCATGGGATTTTCCGCCGCGCTCCACGGAGTGCAGATCGCCTTCGACGCGCTGCGCGGCAACAAGGTGCGTGCGCTGCTCACCACCGCCGGCATGGTGATCGGCGTGGGGACGGTGATGGCCGTGGCCTCGGTCATCACCGGCGTGCGCGGCGTGGTGACGGAGGACCTGGTGTCCATCGGCCCGGACAACTTCGTCGTCGAGCGCTTCGACATGGCCGAGGTGAGCCTGGCCTCGATGGGCGAGGGGCGCTCTCCCTGGGCCGGCACTTCGCCGCTGACGATGCGCGAGGTGCAGCAGATCGCCGCGCTCCCGTCGGTGCAGACCGCCATCCCCTCCGTATCCGCCACCGCCAGCCTGCGCGTGGGGCGCACCACGGTGACGGGGCTGGACGTGGAGGGGACCGGCGCGCAGTGGGCGGAGTACCGCGCGGGGACGTTCGTGTGGGGGCGCAACTTCCTCCCTTCCGAGGTGGAGCGCTCCGCGCGCGTGGTGGTGCTCTCCGAGGCGCTGGCGCTGGAGGTGTTCGGCCGCGCCGTGCCCGCGTCCGACGCGGTGTGGCTGGCGGGGGTCCCCTTTCGCGTGGTGGGCGTCTACCGCGAGCGCGGCAACGCCTTCGCGGACGAGACGGACCAGTGGCTGACTGCCCCGTACACCGCCGCGGTCAAGCACCTGGAGGCGGACCAGGGGTGGATGGAGATGACGGTAGTTCCCGCCGCGGGGGTGCGCCGGGCGCGCGCCATGAACGACGTGACCGCCTCGCTGCGCGCGTCGCGCGGGCTGCGCCCCATGGACCGCAGCACCTTCACCCTCACCGAGCAGGAGGGGGTGCAGGAGATGTTCGACGACACCACGCGGATGTTCTTCGTGGTGATGCTCCTCCTCTCCTCCATCGGGCTGATGGTGGGCGGGGTGGGGGTGGTGGCGATCATGATGATCTCGGTGACCGAGCGCACCCGCGAGATCGGGGTGCGCAAGGCGCTGGGCGCCACCCGCCGCGCCATCCTCTGGCAGTTCCTGGTGGAGACGGTGACGGTGACGGTGGTGGGGGGCGCGGCGGGGATCGTGCTTGCGGGGGGCGGCGCGCTGCTGCTGGCGCGCTTCACGCCGGTGCCCGCCGCCGTGCCGCTCTGGTCGGTGATCGCGGGGCTCACCGTGTGCGCCGGCTGCGGGCTCGTCTTCGGCGTCGTCCCCGCCAACCGCGCGGCGCGGCTGGACCCCGTGGCGGCGCTGCGGCACGAGTAGGGGAGGTGGAGTTGGGTGGGCGGGACCGGTTCGGAACGGCAGGGACGGTCCGGTGGCTGGTCGCCGGGGGCTGAAGCCCCCGGCTGGAACCACGGGAAGGCGGCTGAAGCCGGCTCGTGCAACCCGGCATTGGACCCCGAGTCCGCGCAGGCGGACTTTGTGCTTTTGTTGCAGCGAGTTCACTCGCCGGGGTTCCCCCCGCCGCCCCTCCCCCGCCGCAGGAACACGATCACCACCGGCAGCGCGGCGGCCACGGCCACGGCGCCGATCCACCACATCCCGCGCAGCTCGTCCAGGGAAAACGCGGCGGCGTCCACCGGCCCCGCGTCGGAGTCGCCGGCGCCGATGAGGGCGCCGAGGGCGTTGTACAGCGCATGGCACGCCACCGGCACGATCAGGGTGCGCGTGCGGAAGCGGATGGTGGCCAGCACCACCCCGAAGGCGAACGACCCCAGCAGGTCGGCGGGGTGCAGCACCGCAAAGAGCGCGGAGGTCGCCAGCACCGCCGCCGTGCGCCCCCAGCGGCGCGACCAGTCGCGCAGCAGGACGCCGCGGAACGCGAGCTCCTCCACCACCGGCGCGAGCGCCACACCGGTCAGCACCTCCAGCACGCCGGCCAGCGGGATGGCGGCGGGCTGCAGGGGGTCGTCGGCCATCCACCCGCCCAAACGCTCCGGCACCGCCCACGACACCGCCACCAGCTGCAGCCAGATCAGCCCCACCGAGAGCACGAGGAGGGGGATCGCCATCGCGACGTGCGCCCACGCGCGGCGCTCGCGCGGGCGGCGAAGGAAGCGGCGGAGCCCCCCGCCCTGGCGCCGGGCGAGGCGGGTGATCCAGAATCCCCATCCCAGGTACCACAGCGCCTGGGCGCCCTCGCTCCACGGAACGCCGGCATGGATCCCCCTGGCGCCCTCGGCGCCCGCCAGGAGCGCCACCAGCGCCAGCAGCGGCCATCCCAGCGCATTGCGGATGCGCAGGCGCACGGGCGGCGCGGTGGCTTCCATGGCGGGCGGGGGCTGGGGCGGCAGGGAGTGGCGCACCGGCTGAAGCTACGCCGCCACCTTGGGCGCTGCAATGAACGGGGGACCACCTTTCCGAACCCCGTGGAACGCGCTATTCGTCCCCCGCGGCCGCGCGCGCCGCGGCGTTTCACCGGCGCTGGGGAACGGGATGGAGCTGACGCAGAATGCGGCGCGGGCGCTGATGGTGGCCGCGCAGGGGCTGGACCGAAGGGCGCGGCGCAGGGCCGGCAAGGCGGACGTGCTGGCGGCGATCCGGCGCATGGGGGTGCTGCAGATCGACACCATCTCGGTGGTGGCGCGCAGCCCGTACCTGGTGCTGTGGAGCCGGCTGGGCGCGTACGACCCGCGCTGGCTGGACGAGCTGCTGGCCGAGGGGGGTCTGTTCGAGTACTGGGGCCACGAGGCGTGCTTCATCCCCGTGGAGGACTTCGCGCTCTTTCGCCACCGCATGCTCGATCCCGCGGCGATGGGGTGGAAGTACCGCGCCGGGTTCATCCGCGGGAACCGCGATGCCGTCGACCGCCTGCTTGCCACCGTGCGCGAGCGCGGCCCCGTCCGCTCGGCCGACTTCGAGCGGCGCGACGGCAAGGGCGGCGGGTGGTGGGAGTGGAAGCCCGAAAAGCGGATGCTGGAAAGCCTCTTCACCGCCGGCGAGCTGATGATCGCCCGGCGCGACAACTTCCACCGCGTGTACGACGTGCGCGAGCGCGTGCTCCCGTCGTGGAGCGACGACCAGCTCCCCTCGCGCGAAGCGGTGGCGCGCGAGCTGGCGCTGAAGGCCGTGCGCGCGCTGGGCGTGGCGAAGGCGAAGTGGGTCGCCGACTACTTCCGGACCTCCAAGCGCGCCACCCCGCCCATCCCCGCGCGCCTGGCCGACGAGGGCGCCCTGCTGCGCGTGCGGGTGGAAGGGTGGAAGGAGCCGGGCTACGTCCACCCGGATCGCCACGACCTGGCCCTCCGCGCCGCGGCGGGGGAGATCCGCCCCACCCTCACCACCCTCCTCTCCCCCTTCGACCCGCTGGTGTGGGACCGCGCGCGCGCCGCGGAGCTGTTCGGCTTCGACTACCGCCTGGAGTGCTACACCCCCGCGCCCAAGCGCCGCTGGGGGTACTTCGTGCTTCCCATCCTGCGCCGCGGCGCGCTCGTGGGCCGCCTCGACGCAAAGGCCCACCGCCGCGACGGCGTCTTCGAGGTGCGGGCGCTCTACCTGGAGCCCGGGGTGCGCGCGACCGACCGCTTCGTAGCCGACGTGGCCGGCGCGCTGCGGGAGTGCGCGGCCTGGCACGGCACCCCCGCGGTCACCATCCGCCAGTCCGACCCGCCGGAGCTGGCGGCGCGTTTGATGGCTGGGCTGGCCGGTGGTTGAAACCGCTGCAGCGACCGCGGGAAGTCCGCCTTGCGGACTGGCTTCGAAACCGGCGGCTTCAGCCGCCATACTCGCCCCTCACAGCGAGATATCATCCAACGATACATCTTGCATCGATGCATTGTGTGACGATATAGCGGACCGCGATGTATGAGCAACACGATGTGGGCTGATGTCCCGTTTTGTGGCGCTTCCGCTCACAACCGGCCGGATACGCTCAGAACCGTCGCGGTGGAGTGCGGAATGCAGTCAGCGGCCCGCGTAGCCGACATCCACCCGGAGACGCGACCATGCTCTACACCGACTTCATCCTGTTCCGGCCCGACCGCAGGCTCGTGGCGGCGGTTCAGGCAAACGGCCAGTTCAACACTTCGGCGCAATGGGCAGCCGAGTTCCGCCGCAACCTGCTCGTGCGCGGGGGTATTCCGCCGCTGGAGTACTTTCTGATCGTCACGCCGGACACCGTGTACCTCTGGAAAGACTCGGACGTGGAGCCCGTCGTTCGCCTCCCGGACGCGGCGATCCCCGCCCGGCCCCACCTCGCTCCGTACGTCAATGGTACACGGGTACGGCTCGAGACCGTGAACCCGTTGACGTTCAAGATGATCGTCGAGTTCTGGCTATCGGATCTTGGCGATCCAGGGAGCAAGGCGGCCGAGATCGCTCTGGAGAACGGCTTCGACGGGATGGGCTTGATAGAAGCTGTCCGTGGGGGGAAGATGGAGTGCAAGGAGGCGGCATGAACGTCTACGTCGAGTCGAACTTCGTGCTCGAGCTGGCACTGCTCCAGGAGCAGCACACCGCGTGCGAGGCGCTCCTGGAGCTGTGCAGTGAAGGACGCATCCGTCTCCTCCTTCCCACGTTCTCGATGATCGAACCCTTTGGTGCGCTCTTCCGCCGGAAGGCGGAGCATAGGTCGGTCAAGATCCCGGTGGACGCGGCACTTCGGGAGCTCGGCCGGACAGCGTCGCTCGCGACACCGGTGAGCGCGGCGAAAGAGGTGCTGCACCAGTTGCTCGTCGAGAACGGCGAGGACGAGTTCCAGCGCTGGAAGAATGCGAGGAGTCGCATCGCCGCGGTGGCCGAGTTGATCCCCTTCGATGAGCGCGTCCTGCCGGTCGCCGTTGCGGTAGAGGACCAGTTTCGGCTCACCCCGCCAGATGCGCTGATCTATGCCTCGGTCTGGAGTCACCTGAGCGAGACCCGCCCTTCGCAGAGCTGCTTTCTCAACCGGAACTTCGAGGACTTCAACAGTCCCCCGCTCGTCAGCGACCTGCAGGCGCTCGGGTGCAAGTTTCTCCCGGCGTTCGATCAGGGGCTGAGCTTCGTGCTGGGGATGCTGGGGCGGAACTGACGGAAGAGAAAAACCGTCACACGGAGAACAGGGAGGGAACCGCAAGACGCAGAGAAACCCTTCTGCCGTTCTTGCAGTTCCCTCCGTGTCTCTGTGTGAGGCTGTTGTTTCCTACCAGGTCGCCGGAGCCGGCGCGCTGGTGGTGTCGGTGCCGGTGCTGTCGCGCGGCTCAGGGCGCCTGCGCGGGAAGCAGACGCGCTTCCGCTCGCCGCGGGTGAGCACCCAGGTGCAGCGGCCGCGCGTGGAGTTCACCAGCACGCCCAGGCCGGGCCGCAGGGTGGGCTGCGGACCAAAGGTGCGCTGGGGAGTTTCGGGCGCGCACGCCGAGAGGAGTGCGAGGGTGGCGAGAGCGGCAAGGCGGATCATGCGTTTTCCTTCGATGACGAGTTCGGCGGACGCGCGGGGCACCGTGGTGGAGAACGCTTCGGATGCGCGCCCGTGCACACGGGGGCGGCACGGAGGGTGCCATGCGCTCCCGCTCCATTCATCGCGAGGAGGCGCATGGCCGTTCGGTTCCGATCCACAGGCTGCCTGGCGAGCATCGTGCTCTCGGTGGTGCTCACCATCGTGCTCAACGTGCTGCTGCGGGGCTGCTCCACGCAATGGTGACGTTCAGGGCGCGGCGCGGATGCGGACGGTCCGCTCCAGCTCGTCGCGCGCCTGGAGCACCTTGCGGCGGATGTCCATGGGGAGCCGCGGGTTCTCGGCCAGGAAGCAGTCCACCACGGCCAGCGCTTCCGGCGTCGTCTGACCGCCGATGAAGGCGTTCACCCAGCGCGGGAGGAAGAAGATCCGCCGGTTCTCGCGGATCCACTCCAGCCGGTCGAGCGAGGGGCGCAGGTGCGGGAGGGACAGCTCGGGGCGCGCGGGGTCGTTGAAGGCGCCCAGCGACGCCGTGGCCCACTCCTCGTTGAGCTGCGGATCGTCCAGGTAGCGCCGGAAGTACTCCGTGCGCGCGGCGGCGGTGGGGATGGCGGCGCCGGCCACGAAGGCGCGGCGCGGCCCCTCGGCCCCGGTGTCGCGCGCCGCCTCGGCGGCGATCAGCGCGGCGGGGTTCGGCTCGCCCAGCGCGGCGAGGGCGCCCACGATGGACCAGCGCGTGGGCTGCTGCACGGGCTTTCCATCGAACTGCTTGCGCTCCGCCAGGTACTCGCGCAGCAGCGCGCGGCCGGCCTCGGTGCGCACGGTGCCGACCAGCGCGTCCAGCGACGCCTTCCGCATCCCGTACGGCAGGGCCGCGTCGTCCGCGCGGGCGGCGAGGAGGCGCTCCCATGCGGGCGCCACTCGCGCCGCGTCTTCCGGACGCAGGTAGAGGGTGAGCGCGGTGGAGGCGCGGCCGAGCACGGCGTCCGCGATCTGCTCGTCGCGCTCGCGGGGGAGCTCGCGGATGGCGGTCTCCACGAAGCGCGCGGCGGGCATGCGGCCCTCGCGCACGCGGTCCCACAGCGCGCCCCAGAGCTGCGCGCGCAGGAGGTCGTCGCGGGTGGCGCCCACGTTCGCCGCCACGCGCTCGGCGCTGCGGTCGTCCAGCAGGAAGAGGCCGTAGCCGTAGTCGCCGTCGTTGCTCCACACGTAGTCGGGGAGCGGGAGCCCGGCGGCGCCCTCCACCACGGTCGTCGCCCCCTCAAAGGTGACGGGAAGGACGACGTCGTCGCGGTCGTGGTACGCCAGCCGCACGCGAACCCGCCCAGGCCACCATCCGCCCGGATCGCCCGGGAGGTCGCGCGCCGGGCGCTGCACCAAGCGGAGCGCGCGGATCTTATCCGAATCCGCCTCCATCTGCGTCTCCACGATGGGCATTCCGGCGCGCAGGATGTACTGCTCGCCGAACTGCTTCAGCGACGTGCCGGACGCTTCCTCGACCGCCGTCAGCAGGTCACGCCAGGTGGCGTTGGAGTAGGCGTGGCGGGTGAGGAAGGTGTGCACCCCCGCGCGGAACGCCGTGTCGCCCACCAGGAAGTTGAGCTGCTTCAGGATCGACGGCGCCTTGTTGTAGACGATGGGGCCGTAGTTGCTCTTCGCCAGGTCCAGGTTCGCCAGCTCCTGCCACACCGGCGTGGTGCCGGAGGTTGCGTCGGTGGCGTAGGCGGTGGGCTTGTTGCGGAGGTAAAAGGTCTTCCAGGCGCCGCTCTCGGGCGCCAGCTCCGCCTGCATCCGCGCCGCCATGTAGGTGGCGAACCCCTCCTTGAGCCAGAGGTCGTCGAACCACCGCATCGTCACCAGATCGCCGAACCACTGGTGCGCGACTTCGTGGTAGATGGTCTGCTCGCGCCCCAGCCGCTGCGAAAGGGTGGGCGGCTCGCGAAAGACGAACTGCGTCTCGTTGTAGAAGATGGCCCCCACGTGCTCCATGCCGCCGAAGGGGAAGGCGGGGGCCAGGAGCGCATCCATTTTGGCGAAGGGGAACGGGACGCCGAAGTACCCCGCCAGCCACGCCGCCGCGCGGCGGTTCGCGCCGATCAGCGAGTCCGCCTCCACCTCCGCGCGTCGGGATGCGCGAGCGTACAGCGTGAGCCCCTCCGACTCCCACGTCGCCCACGGCCCGGCCGCGAAGGCGATGAGGTAGGTGGAGATCGGCTGCGTCTCGCCGAAGCGCCAGGTCACCGCCGTGCTCAGGGAGTCGCGTCCCTCCAGCGCCCCGTTGGTGAGCACCTTCCACGAAGCCGGCGCCGTGATCCGCATGCGTACACGGGCCTTGAGGTCCGGCTGGTCGAAGCAGGGGAAGAGGGCGTTGGCGTCCGCCGGCACCAGGAGGGTGTAGAGGTACGTCGTGGCGTCCTTGGGATCGTCGGCGCGGATGATGGGCGCCCCCGCCGCCGCGATGCGCGTGGTGAACTCCGCGGACACCCGGTTGGACCCTTCGCGCAGATGGCGCGCGGGGATGCGAACGTGGCCCTGCGCCCACTGGTAGTCCGTCACCGCGGCCCCGTTCGCGCGCACGGCGTGGAGCGACGGACCGCGGAAGTCGAGCACCAGGTCGCCCGTCCCGCTGCGCTGGAACTCCGCCTCCACGCTGCCGCGCGCCGAGTCGCGGCGGGTGACGTCCAGCACCAGCGCGTAGCGCACGCCGGAGATCGTAGCCGCGCGCTCCCGCGCCAGCTCCAGCGAGACGCCGGGTTGCATCGGGTTGGGACTCATCTGCGCTTCGACGGGGTGCGCGGCGGCCGCGGCGACGATCGCCAGGATGGACGCGGCGGGGCGGATGCGTGGCATGTACTCCGGGTTGCTGGCGGGGGCCCTCACCCCCGGCTCGTTACACTCGCCTGCCCCCGCTCCCGATAACAGGAGAGGGCTGCGCCCTCTGTTATCGAGAGAGGGGGCGAAGGACGCGGGCAGCGGTAGGGGCGCGATTCATCGCGCCCGTGTTCGGCACCACTCCACCCCCCTTCCGCACCAATCCCATGGCGTGATTTATTGCGCCCGTGCCCTGGAAATGCACGGGAACCCGCGCCACCCGAGACCGCTTCAGCGGTCTTCCCGTGGTTCCAGCCGGGGGCTTCAGCCCCCGGTGCTCGTTGCGCCGCTCATCCCCCGCGTCGCGCGGCTGGTGCACGGCTCGGCAGGGCCTGCACGCGGGCGCGGAAACGCTGGTACTCCGGCGTGTCGCGGATCATCCGGTCGCGATCCAGCGGCCCCAGCGTCCCGATTATCGCGCGGGTGTTGCGCACCCGCTCCGTGCTTGTGGGGTGCGACGCGAACCACTGGTCGAACGAGGTCGGCTGCTCCCGCTGCTCGCGCAGCAGCTCCTCGAAAAAGGTGGCGATCCCGTCCGGATCGTAGCCGGCGTTGGCCAGCGTCACCACGGCGCGCTCGTCCGCCTCGCGCTCGGCGTCGCGGCCGTACTTGGCGAAGACCGCCGCGCCGCCCCCCTGGATCACCACCTGCTCCACCATCCCCGGCTCCCGGTCCAGCACCCAGTAGACCAGCCGCACCAGGATGTTGGCGCGCTGCTGCTTCTCCAGCTGCTCCAGCCCGTGCCGCTCGGTCACGTGCGCGATCTCGTGCCCAAGCACCCCCGCCATCTCCGACACCAGGTCCGCGTGCTCGATGAGGCCGCGGTTCACGAACACGTGGCCGCCGGGGATGGCGAAGGCGTTCACCTCGGGCGAGTCGACCAGGTAAAAGGTGTAGCGCCGCCCGGTGGAGTCCGCGCGCGAGGCCAACCCCTGCCCCATGCGGTTGAGCGCCTCCACCGCGACCGGGTCCTGGATGAGCCTCACCTGCCCGCGGATCTCCGCCGCGTACTGCGCGCCGAGCTGCGCCTCCTCTTCGACTCCGATGCTCCCCGCGCACGAGGCCAGGGCCAGGGGGGCGAGGAGCGCGGCTACGTGTGCGAGGGTGCGGGTGCGTGGCATCGGTGCGCGCGTGCGGGTGGACGAAGCTGATCCCCCCCTCTGCTTCACGTTCCGAGCCAGCCGGACGCCGCCAGAGTGCAGCCGCGCGGCTGCACCGCAGCACGGATGCGGCACCCGGCGCGGTGGTTGTATTCACGTAAATCGTTGGTGGAGTGAGGTTTGCGAATCCGGCCAAGCCGGACCGCTGGTTGCCTTGTCGGTAGGCACGAGCAGGACAGAGTGCAACCGAACAACATCGAGGCGACCATGCGAAACAAGATCGTGCTTTTGGCCGGAGCGGCCCTACTTGCGATGAACGGTACGGCCACCGCCCAGGCCCCCGTCCCCACCGCGGCGGACAGCGCCCTCACCGAGTGCTCGCGCGCGGCGGGGGCCAGGAACGAGGCCGCAGCCTCCACGGCAGCGGACCGCGCCGAGCGCCTCTACCGCGCCCGCTTGGCCGCCGAGCCCCAGAGCGCGGAGCCGCGGGTGGGGCTCGCGCGGGTGATCGGCGAGTGCCGCATCGGGTTCGCGGACTTCATGAGCAAGGCAAGGCTCTCCGGGCAATCGATCGAGCTGCTGAAGGCGGCACTCGCCATCGACAGCACCCACTGGACGGGGCGCTACGTGCTCGCCCTGAACTACTTTCACCTCCCCACCTTCCTGGGCCGCACGGACGACGCGGTGCGCGAGTTTGAGCAGCTGGTGGCGCAGCAGGGGACGCGGAACACCCCCGGCATCTACGCGCAGCCCTACCTGCGCCTCGGCGAGCTGTACGTCCGCAAGAGCCGCACGGCCGACGCGCTGGCGATCTGGCGTCGCGGAGCGGCGCTCTTTCCGGGGGAGGCGCGCTTCGCCGAGCTGATCCAGCGCCACGAGCGCCGCGCGGATGCCCCCGATTCGGCCGCCACGGCTCCGGCGGCAGCCGCCATCGCCGCACCGGCGGCACCCGCGCCGAAGCAGGCGGTGCTGCTGGAGGGGCTCACGGTGCAGGCCAGCGCAAACCGGATGGACGATGCGCGCAGCGGCACCTCGCTGAAGCGGATGGACGTGCTGATGACCCCGGGCGGCACCGCGGACCTGATGCAGGCGATCCAGACGGGGCCGGGCACCACCCGCGCCGCCGAGGGGGCCGACCTGTACGTGCGCGGCGGCGACCCCGCCGAGGCTCCCGTCTGGGTGGACGGGGCGCGGCTGGTGTACGCGGGGCGCTACGAGTCGCTCCATGGCGGCGCGTTCGGCGTGCTGGACCCGGCGGTGCTGGGCTCCGCCACCTTTTCCAGCGGCGGCTTCGGCGCGCGCTACGGCAACGCCCTCTCCGGCGTGCTGGACGTGGAAACGCTCGGCCGGCCCTCCACCCGCGCGGGCGTGCTCTCGGCCAACACGGTGGGCGCGGGGGCGATGCTCCAGCTCCCCGCCGGGAAGCGGGCGGGGGTGTGGGGCGCCGCGCGCGTCACCGAGGCGTCGATGATGCTGGCGATGCACGGCCGCGGCGGCGAGTTTGACACGGCGCCGCGCGCGCTGGAAGGGATCGGCGGCGCGGTGTGGGCGCCGCGCCCGGGGTGGCAGCTCAAGGCCACCGGCCTGGTGGACACCGACCAGTCCGCCCGCAACGTGCGCGCGTACGGCTACAGCGGGGCGTTCGGCTCGCGCGGCGGCACGACGCTGGCGACGCTCTCCGGGCGCGGGGTGTCGCGCGACGGGCGGGTGGCGGTGCGGGCCAACCTGAGCGCCACGGAGCGCACCACCGGCTTCGACTTCGGGGTGCTGGACCGCGAGCGCACCGACCGCGGGGTCGCCGCGCGCGTGGACACGGAGTGGATGCTGGGCGGCGGCCGCCTTCGCGCCGGCGCCGAGGCCGCGGGGATGGACGCCCGCCAGACCGGCGTCACCCCCACCACCGACCAGCTCGCCCCCGGCTCGCCCTCGCAGGCGCTGGAGGCGACCACCGATGACGCATCGCACGTGGGCGGCTACGCGGAGTACGAGTGGGCGGCGTCGGGACGGCTCGCGGTGGTGGCCGGCATCCGCGCCGACCGCCTTCCCGGCGAGACGGAGTGGACGGCGGACCCGCGGCTGGCGCTCGCCTTCCGCGCGGGGGACTGGACGCTGCGCGCGGCGGGCGGCGAGTTCCACCAGGGGCGCTGGCGGACGCGCTTCGCCCTCCCGGACGCGGGCTCCCCGGCGGGCGTCCCCACGCGGGCGCGGCACCTGGTGGTGGGCGCGGAGCGTTCCGGCGAGCCGTCGCTCAAGGTAGAGGCGTACACCAAGTCGTACGGCCGCTACGCCGAAGCCGGCGACGGGCCGCAGGTGGCCGCGGGCCGCGCCACGGGTCTGGACGCGATCGTGCGCTGGAGCCGGCAGGCGCGGGTGAACGGGTGGGTGACGTACTCGCTCCTGCGCGGGCGGCTGGAGCTGGAGGACGGGCGGGTGGTACCCTCGGCGGTGGACGTGACGCACTCCTTCACCGGCGTGGCCACCGTGCGGCTTCCCGGCGAGCTGCAGCTGGGCAACACGCTGCGCTTCGCCAGCGGGCGCCCCTTCACTCCGCGCTCGGCCGGCGCACCGGGCGAGCCGAACGGCGACCGGCTGCCGCACTACCTGCGCCTCGACACCCGCCTCACCCGCTTCTGGACGGTGCGCGGGCGGATGGTGGTGACGTACCTGGAGATGCTGAACACCGCGGGCCGCGCCAACATCGCGGGCTACAGCTACGACGACGCGGCGGACCGGCGCACCACGATCCCCAACTTCTTTGGGCAGCGCACGGCCGTCCTCGGCGGCAGCGTCAACTTCTGAGCGGGATTCCAGCCGATGAGCTCCCTTGCCGTCGCGGTCGCGTTCTTTGCCTGCGGAGTGGTCTTCTTCAGCACGGCGACGCTCCTCCTCTTCAACCCCCGCAGCCGCGGGGTGCGCTGGTACGCCCTCTTCCAGGCGGGGCTGATGTCGTGGCTGGCCGTGCAGGGCTGGACGTTCGCCACCGGCGGCGCGCGCGGACCGCTCTTCTTCGGCATCATCCACATGCTCCCCGCGTTTTTCCTGGCCTTCGCGCTGGCGGAGGGGATGGAACGGCCGGACTGGCAGGCGCTCCTGGCGGTGTGCGCCGGCCTCGCCCTCCTCCCGATGGCCGTGCGGCGCGACGGCGGGGTGATCCTGGACGTCTGGCAGCTCGTGGGCTGGATTGGGGGCACCGTGCCGATGGTGCGCTTCGGGCTGAGGAGGCGGCAGATCAAAGGACCCGGGGAGCGCCGGCTGAGCCAGGGGGTGGTGGCGGGGATGGTGGCGGTGCTCCCGCTGGGGCTGATCGGCGGCTACTTCACCGAGGGCTCGCACTCCGTCTACGCCCTGCCGCTGGCGATGGTGTGGATCCAGCTCCTGATCTTCGTGGGGGTGTCGCGGCTGCGCTTCTACGACATCGAGGTGCGCGCGTCGAGGACCGGCGAGTTGGCCGCCGCCGCCACCGAGCAGGAGCGGCTGGCGGTGCTGGGGGAGCTCTCCGCGTCGGTGGCGCACGAGGTGCGCAACCCGCTCACCGGCATGCGCTCACTGGCCCAGCGCCTCGCCGAGGACGACGTGGACGACGCCAAGCGACGGCGCTACGCCGCCGTGATCCTGGAGGAGGCGGAGCGCGTGGAGCGGATCGTGGCCAACCTGCTGGGCTTCGCGCGGCGCGCCACGATCCGCCCCGAGCCCGGTGCCCGGACGCCGCTCGCGCCCCTCTTCGAAGACCTCCTGCTGCTGGTGGAGGCGCACGCGCGCAAGGGCGGCGTCACCGTCAATGTGGACGCGGGGGGCAGCGTGGCCGCGGCGCCGCGGGAGGCGCTCGCGCAGGCCATCCTCAACCTCCTCCTCAACGCCATCCGCCACACCCCCGCCGGGGGCAGGGTGCATCTCGCCGCCCGCCCCGCGCAGGGCGACCTGGAGGTGGTGGTGAGCGACACCGGTCCCGGCGTCCCCCCCGCGGAGCGCGAGCGGATCTGGGAGCCCTTTCGCAGCGAGGGCGGGGGAACGGGGCTGGGGCTGGCCGTCGTCCGCCGCCTGGCGCGCGAGCTGGGGTGGGAGGCGCGGGTGGGCGGCGCACCCGGCGGCGGCGCGGAGTTCTCCATCCGCATTCCATCTCCACAGGCGGCGCGATGAAGATCCTGGTGGTGGACGACGAGCGCTCGATCCGCTTTTCGCTGTCGGAGCTGCTGGAGGAGGAGGGGCACGACGTGCGCGAGGCCGAGCACGCCCCCGCCGCCCTCGCCGCGCTGGAGGACGCGCCGGCGGACCTGGTGATCTCCGACCTCTCGATGCCCGCCATGAGTGGGCTGGAATTGCTGGAGGAGGTGCGCTCGCGGCACCCCGGCACCCTCTTCGTGCTGATGACGGCGCACGGCGACGAGCGGCTGGCGGTGCGGGCACTGCGCGAGGGGGCGTACGGCTACGTCCCCAAGCCTTTCGACAACGAGGAGATCCGCGCCATCGCCCGGCGCGCCCGCGAGCTCCTGGCCCTGCGCGCGGAGAACGTGCGGCTGCGCGAGGAGCTGGGCGGCGCCTTTCGCGGGCTGATCGGCGACTCGCCCGCCCTGCGCCAGGTGCAGAGCGTGGTGCGCCGCGCCGCCCCCACCGACGCCACCGTCCTCATCACCGGCGAGAGCGGAACGGGAAAGGAGGTGGTCGCGCGCGCCCTGCACGCGGAGAGCCGGCGCAGCGGCGCGGCGTTCGTGGCCATCAACTGCTCCGCCCTTCCCGGCGAGCTGATCGAGAGCGAGCTCTTTGGCCACCTGCGCGGCGCCTTCACCGGCGCCGACCGTGACCGCGTGGGGCTGTTCGAGGCGGCGAGCGGCGGAACGCTCTTCCTGGACGAGGTGGGCGACCTGGCCGCTCCCGCGCAGGCCAAGCTCCTCCGCGCGCTGGAGGAGCGGCAGGTGACCCCCGTGGGCGGCACGAAGCCGGTGGTGGTGGACGTGCGCGTGGTGGCCGCAACCAACCGTCCGCTGCAGCGGATGGCGGCGGAGGGCACGTTTCGCGAGGACCTGCTGTACCGGTTGAGCGTGATCGGGCTGCACCTTCCGCCGCTGCGCGAGCGGCGGGAGGACATCCCGGCCATCGCGGCGCACTTCCTGGCCTTCTTCGCGGAGCGCCACGCCCGCCCCACCCGCGCCCTCTCCGAGGCCGCCCGCCGCATCTTGCTGGCGCACGACTGGCCTGGCAACGTCCGCGAGCTCCGGAACGCTATCGAGCGCGCCGTCGTGCTGGCCGAGGGGGAAACGATCGAGCCCGCCGACCTTCCTCCCGGCCTGGACACGCGCGCGCCGCTGGGCCCGGTGGACGCCGCCCTCGCGGACCTCTCCTGGGCCGATGCCCGCGCCCGCGCCATGGACGCATGGGAGCGCGGCTTCCTGGCGGCGGCGCTGGAGCGGCACGGCGGCAACGTCTCGCGCACGGCGCAGGCGCTGGGCATCCACCGCCAGAGCCTCCAGAAGCGTCTCCGCCAGATTGGGCTCGAACGCGACTGACAGCGGGTCTCACACAGAGACACAGAGGTAACGGAGAGGGGAACGAAAAGAAGGGCACTGGAACTCCGCCACACCTCCGCGGGTTGCATCATATGAGGTTGAGGACGTGCAGTTTCGCCTAGGTCCGCCATACTGCTACGCGACAGGGGTCCGCAAAATCTTAATCCGGACACCCTACCGCGCGGATAATCGGGCAATGCGCTTGCGGCACATCGAGTTAGGGGAAAGCAGTGCAATAGCGCCACATTGATACGGCGCGGATTGCAAGGTGTTGTACGGCTTGGATTTCGGCGTGGTTGCAGGGATCGGAGACCGAATCAACTCCGAACATTACTCACGTAACACGCGATTGTTGACAAGGCTGGACGGGAGGTATAGAGTGCATATCCCACTCCCAAACCCAGCCAGTCTCACCCCCCAGCCACAAGCATCCCCATGCTTACCGCCCTCTCCCTGGCGGCGTCGCTCGGCATTCTCGCGCCGGGGCCGCTCGCATCCGAGCCGGATTCGTTCCGCGTCCGCACCGATCCCGGTCTTGCTCGCCACGAGCTCGCCGCGCCGTCGTCCGTCGGGATGAGCGCCATCGGCCTGATCCGCGCCGAGGAAGCCGTCTACTCCGAGCTGCAGCGCGGGTCCTTCCCCGGCGCCGCGCTGGCCATCGGCCGCCGCGGCGAGATCGTGCTGGAAGAAGGGTTCGGCAACACGGGGCGCGGGTGGGACTCGGCCCCGGTGGACCCGGACGAGACGGTGTTCGACCTCGCCTCCCTCACCAAGGTGGTGGGAACGACGACGGCGGTGATGTTGCTGGTGGAGGACGGCAAGATGGGGCTGGACGAGCGCGTCTCGTCGTACCTGCCGGAGTTCGCGGGCGGGGGGAAGGAGTACGTGACGGTCCGCAACCTCCTCACCCACACCTCCGGGCTCCCCGCCGGCACCGACGTGCCCTCCGGGCTGTCGCGCGCGCAGGCGCTGGCGCACGTGCTGCGCACCCCGCTGGTGACCTACCCCGGCGGGCGGATGGAGTACTCGGACCTGAGCCCCATCGTGCTCTTCGCCGCCGCCGAGCGCGCGGCGGGGGAGCCGCTATACCACCTGCTCGACCGGCGCGTCTTCCAGCCGCTGGGGATGACCTCCACCTCGTACGTCTTCGGCCCGGACGGGTGCCAGCGCTGCGCCGGCACCTCCGGCCGCATGGGCACCGGCTTCAAGGGGCGCGTGCACGACCCCATCGCGCGGCGCCTGGGCGGGATCGCGGGGAACGCGGGCCTCTTCTCCACCGCGCACGACCTGGCGCGCTTCGCCGGGATGCTGGCGAACGGCGGCGAGCTGCACGGCGTGCGGATCTTTCGCGCCTCCACGGTGAGGCAGTTCGCCATGCGGCAGCCGGGCGCGAGCACGCGGGCGCTGGGGTGGGACACGCCCCCGCCGGGCGGCGGCGGCTCGGCGGGGACGCGCATCTCCACCATCGCCTTCGGCCACACCGGCTACACGGGCACCTCGCTCTGGATCGATCCCGAGCGCGGCACCTGGGTGGTGCTCCTCACCAACCGCACCTACGACGGCGAAGACAACAACCGCATGCAGGCCCTCCGCCGCGCCGTTCACGACCGCGTCGCCGAGGCCACCGACCGCGGCGGATACCTGGCCGGCAACTGAGGGCCGGCCCCCTCCCCCGCTCGTCACCTCGCGGCCCCTCCCCCAATAACTACCTGGGGGAGGGGCGGCTTGCATGTATCCCTCCGGGCTGCACGGATCCCGTAGGGGCGCGATTCATCGCGCCCACCCCCGCCCGCACGTCGACCCATGCCCGCCGCACAGATCCCGTAGGGGCGGCCCCACGTGGCCGCCCGTGCCTGCCCCCGCCCCGCCGCCCGCGTCTGCATCCAGGCCTTGTAGGGGCGGACCTGCGTGTCCGCCCGCGCATGCCCCCGCTCTTTCCTCGGCTGCCCCGCGTAACCCTGTGCGTGTCAGCGCGGCAGCCGCCGCCAGCGGGCGTGGGCGACGTAGGCCGTGAGCACCCCCACCACCAGCGGGATCGCCGCCATCGCGACGTTGTCGAGGGCGGTGAGGACCACCGCGCCGGCCATGATGATCGCGAGCCCGGCGGCGGCGAGCGGGGTCAGGACCTGCCGGATGCGAAAGAGGCCGGGGAGCACCAGGCCCAGCGCGCCCAGCACCTCGCAGACGCCGATGAAGCGCAGGAGCGGGACGGAGACGCTCGCCGACTGCGCCTGCAGCACCTCGAACGGCGTGATCAGCTTCATCACGCCGGCGAACAGGAAGAGCAGCGCGAGCACCAGCTGCACGCCCCACAACAGAACTTCCGGAGCCTTTCGGGTGTGCGTGCCCGCCGCCAGAGTGCGCTCGCTCGCCAGCGTCGTGGATGTCATCGTTCGTATCTCCGGGCAGGGTCTGGGTTGGCCGGGTTCAGCCCCGGGTCTACCTGTACGACGAAGGAGGGGGGGATGGATCGACACGCGCGGCCCTCACGGGCCGGAGCGGGGGCAGGGCACGGGCAGCCACGCGGGGCTGCCCCTGCCAGGATGCGGTGTGAAGGGCGGGAGATCGGGTGGGCGCAAGAGCGGGCAGACACGCAGGTTACACGCAGGTCTGCCCCTACCGGATCTTGGTGCAAGGCGAGAGTCGAGGCAGGGCGAAGGGCGGGCGCGATAAATCGCGCCCCTACCACGAACGCCGTGGCAGGGGCGGAGTGCACCCTTTCCCCCGCTTGCGGGGGAGAGGGCCGGGGAGAGGGGGAACCCGCCCGGTTCGACGCTCGCCGCAACGTGAGGGCCCCCCTTACGGCTTCGGCGCGGCCTCGGCGGGGGCGGTCTGGCCCGGCGAGGACTGGGCGGGCGGGGTGGCCGGCTCCCGGCGGCCGGTGCGGGCAGCCTGCGCGGCGGCCGGGTCCGTCACGTCGCCGCGGGCCTGCTGCACGGCCTTGTCGCGGGCCGCGCGCACACCCTCGCGCTCGAAGCGGTTCACCCACTGCAGCACGTCCGCGGGCGGGGTGTACTGCGCCTTCCTGCGCGACTGCGCCTCGCCGCGCTCCAGCCCGGCGAGGATCCCCTCGTACTTGGAGCCGGCGCTCCAGAGCACCCAGTCGTCGAAGCCCACGTCGTAGACCCCCTGCTTCTGCTGGCGCAGCTGCTCGGGCCCGTACGGCTGGTGGTTGCGCCCCAGCCAGGTGGCCGAGAACGCCTGCAGCCAGGGGATCACCCGCGCGGGCCGCACCCCCGCCTCCTGCAGCCGGTCGTTGCGCAGCCGCGCCATCCCCGCGCTCTTGAAGAGGGTCTCGTACGGCATGTGGTCCGGCCGGCGCACCCCCGGCAGGTGCGTGGGGAAGTAGTGCGACGGGTACATCATGGGAAGGATGTGGTCCGCCGTGGCCGCCACCGTCTCCCACTGCTGGCCGATGTTCACGTCGCCCGCCTCGTTGGGCACCAGCCCGAAAACGTCCGCGGTGACGGTGACGCCCAGCGGATGCAGACGGCGCTTGGCCTCGTTGAGGAACGCCGCGATGGCGTCCGCGCGGGCGCCGCGAGCCCTGGGATGCACCTGCGGCGGCAGGCTCCTGTACGGCTCCGCGAAGCGCACGTAGTCGAACTGGATCTCGTTGAAGCCGGCGCGCGCCACCTCTTCGGCGATGTCCAGGTTGTAGTCCCACACGGCCTCTTCCCAGGGGCTCACCCAGGTGTTCCCCGCCTTGTCCACCCACAGCCCGCCGCCCGGGCGCTGCACGGACCACTCCGGCTTCGCCTTGGAGAGGATCGGGTCCTTGAAGACGACGATGCGCGCGATCGTCCAGATCTTGTGCGCCTTCAGCGTGTCCATCAGCGCGGGAAGGTTGCGGATCGCCACTTCGCCGGGCTGCGCGAGCTGCTTGGGAAGCTCCAGCGTCGTCTGGTAGCGGATCCCCAGCTCGTCCTTGACGTCGATGACGAAGGCGTTGATCTCCGTCTGATCCGCCATCGCGAGGAGCTTGGGTAGCCGGGTGCGCGAGCCGGCCGCGTACGCGTTGATGTAGAGCCCGCGGATGACGGCCGGGGCCTTGGCGCGGATCGCCTCGTTCCCCACCGTACTGCGGTCGTCACCGGGCGCGGCGGCGGCGCGGCCGGTGTCGGTGGCCGCCTTGGTCTCGCCGCCCGCGGCCGTGCCCTTGTCCGCCGCGCCGCCCGCCTTGTCGCCGCACGCGGCCCACAGGGGAAGGGCGCAGAGGAGGGCGAGCGTAAGCCTGGTCTTCATCGAAGTGTGCATCGGTTGAGGGGTTCCGTCCGTTGATGTTCAGGGTGCCGCGGCGGGCCACACGTTGTTGGCGCGGTTCACGTCCGGCAAGGTGCCTGCCGGGTCCACCTCGACGCGCATAGGCGCGCCGCCGAGCGGAAGGGTAAAGGTCGCGGTGCGGGTGCGCGCGCCCGTCCAGCTCTCCAGCGGGATGTCCACACTGGCCGATGCTCCGCCCTCGCCGGTGGCGGTCACGCGCACCGGGGCCGGGATGTCGCCCAGGTCCGTGATCGTCACCTCCACGCCGCCATCCACGGCGCGCACCGGGCCCACGGCGTAGTCCAGCGTCCCCGTCTCGAACCACCACGGATAGAAGAACCAGTCCAGATCGCGCCCGGCCACGCGCTCGAATGTGCTGAAGAAGTCCCACGGGTACGGGTGCTTGAACGTCCACTCCGTGGCGTAGCTGCGCATGACGCGGTCAAAGGTCTCCGCGCCGACGACGCCGCGCAGCGCCACCAGCATCGTCCCCGGCTTGCTGTACGCCGCCACCGTCCGCGCGCCGTACGGCGAGACGAGGTCGGTGTGGCGCATCAGGGGCACCTCGTTGTCGCGCCCCGCCACGCGCAGGTACGCGTCGCGCGTCTCGTCGTGCGCGCGGGTGCCGGGGAAGAACGCCTCGCGCGCCTCGTCTTCGTGGAACGTCGTCAGCCCCTCGTCCATCCACGCGAACGACGCCTCGTCCGAGCCCACCATCATGGGGAACCACTCGTGCGCCAGCTCGTGCGCGATGACGCTGTACAGGTCGGCGCGCTCGCGGGCCCGCGGGATGAAGACCAGCATCGGGTACTCCATCCCGCCGATCGGCCCCTCCGCGATGGTGGCCTGCGGGTAGGCGTACGGCACCAGCCGGTCGCTGAAGAAGCCGATCGAGTGCTGCCCGAAGCGCGCCGCCTCGTCCCAGTGGGGCGCGCCGGCACGGTAGAGCGAGTGGACGAGCACCGTCCGCCCCGCCGCGGACGTGCGGGCGGCGTCCCACACGTAGCGGTCCGACGCGGCGAAGGCGAAGTCGCGCACGTTCTCCGCACGGAAGCGCCAGGTGAGGCGGTTGCCGGTGCGTGTGGCGCGTCCCGCGGCGCGCTCCGCCTCGGTCACCACGCGCACGATGCTGTCCGTGGCGGCGGCGCGGGCCAGGCGTGCGGCGGCCTCGGGGGTCAGCACCTCGCCGGGGTTCTGCAGGACGCCGGTGGCGCCCACCAGGTGCCCGGCCGGGAGGGTGATGGACACGTCGAAGTCGCCGTACTCCAGGTAGAACTCGCCGTCGCCCAGGTACGGCGTGGCGTCCCACCCGACCACGTCGTCGAACGTCGCGACCTGCGGGTACCACTGCGCCACGTTGAACACCCGCCCGCCGAGCGCGTCCTCGTACGCCGTGCGGAACGTCCCCGCCGGGGGGATGCGGTGGCTCCACTCGATCTCCAGCACCGTGCTGTCGCCGGTCGGAACGGGGCGCGGAAGGGTCAGCCGCGCCAGCGTGCCCGCCACCTCGTACCCGGCCGCCGGGGTGCGCACGGGCGTCACCACGCCGATCTGCCCCGTGGCGACGGGGCGCAGCTCGCGTCCTTCCACCGCCACGCGCCCCAGCGTCACCCCGCCGGTGGCCGCGACGATGGTGCGGTTCCGGCGCGCCGTCTCGGTGAAGATGTTCTGGTACAGGTTCAGGACGACCGAGGTGAGCGCCTCGGGCGAGCGGTTGCGGTACACGATGCGCTCGCGGCCTCGCAGCTCGGCGTTGCGCGGGTCCAGCTCGGCCTCGATGCGGTACGACACCGCCTGCTGCCAGTAGCGCGGGCCGGGCTGCCCCGTCGCGGTGCGCGTCCCCGCCTGCAGCGCCCGCCGGTACCCCTGCGTCGTGGGCACGGCGCGCAGGATGGGACGGGTGATGGTGTCGCGCGGCGCGGGCTCGGCGGCGCGGCGCCCGCCCGGCGCGCACGCCGAGGCGAGGAGCAGAACGATTGCGGCTGTCTTGTGCACGTACGGTTCTCCGGGTTGTGGTGCGCCGGGGAATGTACGGCGGGGAGGGGGAACGGGGAACCGCTGGCGGCGGACGCGAGGTTAGGCGCAAGGAACCGGCGTGGGGGCGTGTGTCACCACATCCCTTCTTCTTGTCATCCTGAGCGACGCGCTTCGCGGGCCTGCGCGTTCCTCCGCACTCTGGCGCGAAGCGAAGGATCTACTGCGCGTGCCGAGAGGCTCGTCGTCACCCGCTGTCCGCTAGCCTCGCCGGCTAGATCCTTCGGTCGCCGCGGGAGTCCGGAGCGCCCCGTCGGCTCCCGGGTGGGTGGCTCTCCCAGAATGACAGGGGGGTGTGGGGGAACAACCGGGCCGCTATGTTTGCAGCCCCCGGTGCTACTGTTTTAGAGGAGGATGTGATCGATGAAACTGGACCTCGGCGGCGTGTTCGCGCCCGCCACGACTCCCTTCGACCCCGTTACGGGCGACGCCGACCTGGTGTCGCTGCGCGCCAACGTCCGCGCGTGGATGGAGGCGCCGCTCTCGGGCGTCGTGCTCTTTGGCTCCACGGGCGAGGGGCCGCTGCTGGACGAGGACGAGCGCGCGCGGCTCACCGCCGGCGTGCGCGGCGTGCTCGATGCTGGGCGCCTCCTCCTGGCCGGCACCGGCGCCGAGTCCACCCGCGCCACCCTGCGGATGACCCGCGCCGTCGCCGCCGAGGGTGCCGACGCGGTGCTCGTGCAGCCGCCCGGCTACTACCGCCCGCTCCTCACTCCCGAGGCGCTGCGCGACCACTATCTGGCCGTGGCGGAGGGGTCGCCGGTGCCGGTGATCCTGTACCAGGTGCCGCCCCGCTTCAGCGGCGCCGAGCTCCCCGCCGGCCTGGTGGGCGAGCTGGCCAAGCATCCCAACATCGTGGGGATCAAGGACTCGCACGGCGACCTGCGCACGCTGGGCGCGCTGGTGGAGGCGTGCGGCAAGCGTTGCCAGGTGCTGGCCGGCAGCGGCGCCATCCTCTACGCCGCGCTGGAAATCGGCGCCGTGGGCGGCATCCTGGCCGTCGCCCTTCTCGCCCCCGCCGAGTGCGCCGAGCTCGCGCGCGCATTCGCCGAGGGCCGCCTGGGCGACGCGGGCCGCCTGCAGGAGCGACTCGCGCCTCTCCATCGCGCAGTCGTCGCCGAGCTGGGCGTCCCCGGGATGAAGGCCGCACTGGAGCTGCTGGGGATGCGCGGCGGCCCCCTGCGCGCGCCGCTCAAGCCGCTGAAGAGCAAGGACCGCGAGCGCGTCCGCGAAGCGCTCCAGGCGGCGGGGCTGGGCGCGGCGGCGCTCTCCTGATCGAAAGCACAACGAGCCTCACACAGAGACACAGAGGGCAAGGCGAGAAGAACCAGAAGGAGGTTCTCTGTGCCTTCGCTGTCCACTCTGTGCTCTCTGTGTGAGGCTTTTCCCGTGGGCCTGTTTCGTGCCTCCGCCGCCCGGCTCGTGTTTCTGCTTCCCAAGCCGCGAAGGGGATGAAAGGGGCGATCTGGTTTCTGGTGGTGGGCGTCCTCCTGGTCGCCATGGCGCTGTCGCGATCGGTGCTGGCGCGGCTGCCGCTCTCCACCGCGATGCTCTACCTGGCGGCGGGGTTCGCGCTGGGGCCATACGGCGCGGGGCTCTTGAGCCTCGACGTGTACGAGCAGTCGGCCGTGTGGGAGCGCGTCACCGAGATCGCGGTGCTCGTGTCGCTTTTCGCGGCCGGGCTCAAGCTGCGCACGCCGCTGCACGACGGCCGCTGGATCCTTCCCGTGCGGCTCGCCACCCTCTCCATGACCATGACGGTGGGGCTGGTGACGCTGCTGGGGGTGTTCGCGATGGGGCTGCCCGTGGGAGCGGCGGTCCTGCTGGGCGCCATCCTCGCCCCCACCGACCCCGTGCTCGCCTCCGACGTGCAGGTGACGCACGCCGCCGACCGCGACCGCCTGCGCTTCGGCCTCACCGGCGAGGCCGGCCTCAACGACGGAAGCGCCTTCCCCTTCGTGATGCTCGGGCTGGGGCTCCTGGGTCTGCACGAGATGGGGGAGATGGGCTGGCGCTGGGTCGCGGTGGACCTGGTGTGGGCGGTCGCTTCCGGGCTCGTGGTGGGCGCCGTTCTGGGCACCCTGGTCGGGCGGCTCGTCCTCCACCTGCGCAGGGTGCACCGCGAGGCGGTGGGGCTGGACGATTTCCTGGCGCTCGGCCTCATCGCGCTCGCCTACGGGGTGGCGCTCCTGGTGCACGGCTACGGCTTCCTCGCCGTCTTCGCGGCGGGGCTCGCCCTGCGCCGCATCGAGCGCCGCGAATCGGGCGGCGAAGCTCCCCCGGAAGACGTCGCCGCCGCCGCGCACTCCACCGATGTGGAGGAGATGGCGACCGACAAGGAAACGGCGCCCGCCTACATGGCGCAGGCCGCCCTTGGCTTCACCGAGCAGCTCGAGCGCATCGGCGAGTTCACCGTCGTCCTCCTGCTGGGCGGGATGATCTCCTGGCACTTCCTTCCGGCCGTCGCGCTCTGGTTCATCCCCCTTCTCTTCCTCGTCATCCGCCCGCTCTCGGTGTACGCGGGGCTGCTGGGGTCGCGCAGCACCGGCCTGCAGCGCGGGATGATCGCGTGGTTCGGCATCCGCGGGATCGGCTCCGTGTACTACCTCACCTTCGCCATGCAGCACGGCCTCCCCGAAGAGCTGAGCCGCCCGCTCGCCGAGCTGGTCCTCGCCACCGTGGCCGTCTCCGCCGTCGCCCACGGCATCTCGGTCACGCCGCTGATGGCGCTGTACGGCCGGCGCACGAAAAACTGAGGGTCACGAGCCACCGTGTGAGGCCGTTGTTCGCCGCTGCCGGCGCCGCTAGCTTGTCGCGCGCCGCACCGGCACCCGCAACCCACGCACCCGCATCCGTCCCATGGCCGAATACAGCAACGTCAAGCTCGAAGTCCAGGACCGCATCGCCACCCTCTCGGTCAACCGGCCAGACAAGCTGAACGCCCTCAACGAGCAGACCATCCGCGAGCTGGGGCAGGCGATGGAGGAGATCGCCGGGCGCGGCGACGTGGGCGGCGTGATCCTGACCGGCGTGGGGGAGAAGGCGTTCGTGGCCGGCGCCGACATCGCCGAGCTGGCGAAGATGGGCCCGGTGGACGGCATCGAGGTGAGCCGGCTGGGGCAGCGCGTCTTCCGCTCCATCGAGCTGTCGCGCAAGCCGGTGATCGCGGCGGTCAACGGCTTCGCGCTGGGCGGCGGGTGCGAGCTGGCGCTGGCCTGCCACCTCCGCGTCGCGTCGGAGAACGCGAAGTTCGGCCTTCCCGAAGTGAAGCTGGGGATCATCCCCGGCTACGGCGGCACGCTGCGGCTGCCGCGCATCGTGGGGAAGGGCCGCGCGCTGGAGCTGATGCTCACCGCGGAGATGGTGGACGCCCAGGAGGCCTACCGCATCGGCCTCGCCAACAAGGTCGTACCGCTCGCCGAGCTGCTGGACGCCGCGCGCGCCATGATGAAGGGCATCCTCAAGAACGGCCCCGTCGCGCTGGGCCTCGCCATCGAATGCGCCACCCGCGGCATGGAGATGTCGGTGGATGACGGCCTGGCGCTGGAGTCGAACCTCTTCGGCCTCCTCGCCTCCACCACCGACATGCGCGAGGGGATGACGGCGTTTCTGGAGAAGCGGCGGGCGGAGTTTACCGGACGGTGAGGAAGTGCGTGAGTGCGTGAGTGCGATGATGAAGCGAGTGCGGCCGCCGCCCACGCTCCACCGGCTGCTGCTGGCGTCGCCGGTGGGGCCGTTGCTGGTGGAGCACGATGGGACGGCGGTGCACGCCGTGCACTTCTGGGAGCAGGGGAAGCATCCGCCGGCCGGCACCCGCGTGGAGCCCACGCGCGAAGATGCGCTCGGCTGGGAGGCCGCGAGGCAGCTGCGCGAGTACTTCGCCGGCACGCGCCGCGACTTCGACCTTCCGCTCGCGGCCGAGGGTACGGACTTCCAGCAGCGCGTGTGGGAAGCCCTGCGCGCGATCCCCTTCGGCCGCACCTGCTCGTATCGTGACGTAGCGGCGACGATCGGGGTGCCGCGCGGCTCGCAGGCGGTTGGCCAGGCCAATCGCCGCAACCCCATCCCCATCGTCGTCCCCTGCCACCGCGTGCTCGACGCGAAAGGCGGCATCGGCGGCTTCATGGGTGCCGGCCCCGATGGCCCTGGAAGCGCGATCAAGCGCTGGCTCCTCGACCACGAACGCTTCCTCTGTCCTCCTGAGCGAGCCGCCGCGCCCGACCTGTTCGATGCGCCCTGAAGCCGTTCCTTACCTTTGTCATCCCGAGAGAGCCGCCCCGCCCATATCCGCCGTGCGCTCCGCACTCCTGCGGCGACCGAAGGATCTAGCCGGCGAGGCAAGACGACGGCCGGTGCCGACGAGCCCCTCGAGACGCGCAGTAGTTCCTTCGCTCCGTGCCAAGCTCCGGAGCACAGGTAAGGACGGAGAAGCGCGCCGCTCAGGATGACAGAAAGAACGGGAACGCGCTGCCGCATGCGTGAGCTCCTGGAAGCGGCCTGCGGCGCGTGACGAAACACGGGCAGCCACGTGGGGCTGCCCCTACGGGATTTGTGCGCGCGTCACGGGCATCGAGGTAGGGAGAGGGCGGGCGTGATGAATCACGCCCCTACGACCGATATGCGACTTCCCGCCGCGCCAGAGTCGGACCACCTGCGCGGATCTCGCCCCCGAGTCCTCGAAGGCGGACTTTGTGCTGTCGTTGCCGCGAGTTCACTCGCCACCGCCCAATCATGCACCTCGCCCGCCTCCACCTCCGCAACTACCGCAACTTCGCGGAGCAGGTGCTCGAAATCCCGCCGCAGGGAGTCGCCATCGTGGGCGACAACGGGCAGGGGAAGACGAACCTGCTGGAGGCCGTCTACTACCTGGAGATCTTTCGCTCCTTTCGCGGCGCGCCGGACGAGCAGCTCGTGCGCTTCGGCGAGGAGGTGTTCCGCGTGGAGGGCACGCTGCGCGGCGACGAGGGGAGCGAGCGCACCCTGGCCGCCGCCTTCGAGCGCCGCCGCAAGAAGAAGAAGGTGACCGTCGGCGGCGCCGAGCCGGAGCGGCTGGGGGATGCGCTCGGAAAGGTGGGCGCCGTGATCTTTTCGCCGTCCGACGTGGAGATCGTCGCCGGCGGGCCGGGGGAGCGGAGGCGCTTCCTGGACATCGTGCTGTCGCTGGCGGAGCCGGGCTACCTGGGCGCGCTCCAGCGGTACCGGCAGGCGCTCTTTCAGCGCAACACCCTGCTTCGCCAGGCGAGCCCGCCCGCGCTGGTGGAGGCGTGGAACGACCCGCTGGTCGCCGCCGGGAGCCGCGTGCTGGAGGCGCGCGCCCGCTGGGTGGCGGACCGGGCCGCCAGCTTCGCCGCGCACTACGCCCGCGTCGCCGGCGGGCAGCCCGGCACGCTCGCCCTTGTCCCCTCCGTAGATCTGGGGGAGGATACGCCCACCGTCGCCGGCATCGCGGCGGCGTTCCGCGAGAAGCTGGAGCGCGTGGCCGAGCGCGAGCAGCGCCGCGGGATGACGCTGGCCGGCCCGCACCGCGACGACCTGCGCTTCGCCACGCACGCGGCGGATGGCACGCTGCTGGAGCTGCGCACCTACGGCTCGGGAGGGCAGCAGCGCACCGCCGCCATCGCGCTGCGCATGGTGGAGGCGGAGACGATCCGCGAGACGCGCGGCCGCGAGTCCGTCATCCTGCTGGACGACGTCTTCGCCGAGCTCGACCCCGGCCGCTCTCAGCGCATCGTGGACTGGATCGAGAGCGAGGAGGGCGGCCAGGTGATCCTCACCTCCCCCAAGCCCACCGACTTCCACGTGCACGGCGACACCCTGCCGCGCTGGACCATCAGGAACGGAGTGGTGTCGCCGCTCTGACACCCTCGCGAGCGCCGCCGTCCGGCGAAGATCCCGCCAGAGAGGGGCGCAGGGACCACGCTCCACTCCGTGCCGCTACGGTGGCGCTGTAGAAGTCGTAGTACGCCTCCGCCATGATCTGCACGGAGTGGTTCGCCCGTGCGTGCTGCTCCTGGCGGGCTCCAAGCGCCCGCATCGCATCCGGATCCCTCAACAGCACCGCCGCTTTCTGCGCGAGTGCGTGAGGCTCGTGGGTGGACCAGATCCAGTCCGCGGGCGTGGCCTCGTACCCCGGAACCGCCTGGAACGCGAGCGCCGGCACCCCCGCGAGCACCGCCTCCAGCGCGGCGATGCCGGGCATGGAGCCCGCGGATGCCGTGAGGTACAGGCTCATGACGGAGAGCGGAAGGCTCGGCGATTCCAGCGGTCCGGTCACGTGCACCCGGCCCTGCAGGCCGTGCGAGGCGATGGACGCGTGCACCTGGGCGGCGTGCGGCCCGTCCCCCGCCAGTACGAAGTGCACCCGGTCGCCCAGGATGGCCGCGATGCGGGCGGCGACCTCCACGAACAGCCAGGGCCGGCGCTCCGCGTGCAGCCGGCTGACCGTACCCACCACCAGCGGGCACTCTTCGGGAATCCCGAGCTGCCCGCGGTACGCGGCCCGCGCTGCGGGGGAAACCGGTTCGGTCCTCCTTGCGCTTCCGTTGAAGATCGTGCGGACGTGGAGAGCCCGGTGCGTCGCGCGGAACCGCTCCCAGAACGGTTCGCTCGCCACCAGCGCCAGCCCGTCCGCGCAGGCGGCCAGGCGCGCGTTGGCCCACCGCTTCCACCCCGTCACGCCCCCCACCCCGTGCCAGGTGTTCACCAGCGTTGGACGCCTGGAGCGCAGCCCGAGCACCGTCCGTATCGCGAGGCACACGAACGCCCCGTAGGTGAGGTGCCCGTGCACCACGTCCAGCCCGGCCAGGCGAGACCGGTTGCGCCACGCCCAGCCGAGCGCGCGCACGTAGCGGAGCAGGACGAACCCGGCAGCGGCGTTCACGTACTCCACCCGCACGCCCGGGTGGAGGCTTTCGGCCTCGCGGCAGGGCGCGTCCACGCGGAAGCTCACCACGAGCGAGACGTCGTGCCCGGCGGCCGCCGCGTGCTGCGCCAGCGAGAGGGTGACCTGCTCGGCACCGCCCACACCCACGGTGGGGATCACGTGCATGATCCTCATCCGCGCCCCGGACGCCGCGCGCGCGGGGCGAAGCGCGGCGCGCCTCCGCGGAAGCTCAGTACCAGTAGCCAAAGATGATCCCCATTTCGTCCTCGGAGGTCATGCCGAGCCGGATCGTGCGGTCGGTATCGTTGTTGTACGTGATCTCCGACGTGAGCCCTTCGCCGGGCGCGAGCGAGATGGGCACTTCGTAGCTGGTGATCGCGGGATGGGCCCACGTCTCGTTGCGATAGACTTCTTCACCGTCGCGTGCCCCTCCACGAACGCGGATCACGAACCGCTCGCCGCGCTTGTGCATGTGCGAGGTGAGCATGAACACGCGCATGGCGGTGGGCGTGATGAAGGTCTTCGACACGGTGGTGCGTTGGCGCGGCGGGAGCGCCAGGTCGCGGTTCTGCCAGTCGATGACGCGTGCCACGTGACGCACCCGGGCGGAATCGACCTCGTGCAGGTTTATCTGGGCTTCGCCCACCGAGCCAGGGCGGGTGGCGCGCGTGTAGTGCGTGTTCAGGTCCACCGTCGCGCCCGCGGGAAGGCGGAGCGCCACCCCCGCCGGGAAGCGGATGTCCGTATAGGGCGCCATCGAGCCGGTGAAGAAAACGTGGTTCGCCATCGTCCGGCCGAACAGCACGCGGTTCACGCCGTACGCCGCCCTCGTCGTGACCCCGGCTTCCGCGGGCGCGCGCAGGTCACGCACGACGCCGAACGGGGGAAGCACCGCGGCCTCGTCTCGAAACGTGTGCACCAGGACGTGGTGGCTGCCGGTGCGCATCTGGACCTCCACGCGGTTGACGTACAGCGGCTCGCGGTTCCCCACGCGACGGCGCACAAAGATCTCGCGCTCCGCGGTCTGCCACACCTGGAAGGGCGCGATGCGAAGCTGCACGCCCCGCGCGGGGGGAGCGAGCGGGCTCCAGCGCGTCGTACCCTGCGGAGTATGGTCGCGGAGCAGGAGGGTGTCCGCGACCTCGCCCACGCGCGGAGCCCCCGCCGCGATCCAGCGGCGCACGAACTCCACCTCTCCGCGGCTGAGCGGCTCGCCGCCCAGCGGCATCGGGGCGCCGTAGCCGTGCGCGTGATGGCCGGCGTTCCACACCAGCTTGTGGTGAAGCAGGCTGCGCTCGGGCCTTCCCGCCAGCACGCGCAGCAGCCCGTCGGCACGGGCCGCGGTGCCGCGTGGCTTCGCTCCCACGAGCTGCTCGTACGCCGCGTCGCCGTCCAGCACCAGGCCCGATTGCGCCACGGCCGAACCGTTCGCGGTATGGCATGTCGTGCAGCGGCCGTCCAGGATCTGCGACTGGATGCGTCCCCAGCTCCCGGTGGGGTGCCGCGCGGGTGCGTGGGGGCTGGGCCGGTAGGCACTCGCGATGCCCCCCGCGGCGCCGGCGAGCGCCAACAGCAGACACCAGGATTGGAAACGCGTGACTTTAAAGGACAACCGGGGAGGGGCGCAGGTGGGTGCAAGGTCATTCGAATGGTATGCACAACCTTAGTTCAGGGCAAGACATTGACGCCTCCGTCTCCATGCCGGTACGAAAAGAAGGGTGCCTGTTATCGCCGCAACTCCTTACCCGTTACCAAGTTGCGCCGCTGAGAGCGAGTTTCGCAATGTGCTACGGTAGCAGGGGCAAAACATGGCTAGGGTTTCTTTTTACTGTGACGATCAATCACCTGGAGACAGTCTTGATGTGTCCGGCGTCGGGTGTGAAGTCTTGCCCAAACGTGCGCTCCACCAGCATCATAGGAACGGGGAGTTCGAAATTTGGCTCATAACGGTGAAAACTTTGGTCGCTGTCATCCAGCAGGCGGGGCCGCGGCCAGTGATCCTCACCCCCGCAGCCGGCCGACTTCCACGCCCACGGCGACGCCCTCCCGCGCCGGGCAATAACGGCGTGGTCCCACCCCTCTGAACCGCCACCCACCGCACGCCCGTGTACCGCACCTGCATCTACTGCACGGCCGATCTGGGCCAGAACGAGGCCGTCGAGGGGTTCCCCGTCGGGCGCACGATCGCGTTCGATGCGGCGCGCGGGCGGCTGTGGGCCGTCTGCCCGAAGTGCGCGCGCTGGAACCTGGCGCCGCTGGAGGAGCGCTGGGAGCCGGTGGAGGCGGCGGAGCGATCCTTTGTGGATGCGCGGCTGCGCGTGCAGTCTGAGAACGTGGGGCTGGCGCGCCTTTCCGACGGTACGCAGCTGATCCGCGTGGGCAGGGCGCTCGCGGGCGAGGTCGCGGCGTGGAGGTATGGCCGCGAGCTCCAGCGCCGGCGCTGGACGAACACGGCGGCCTCGCTGGTGGTGCACGCGGCCGGGCTCGCCGCTCCCTGGGTGTACCTGGGCGTCATGGGGGCGCAAGTGGCAAGGGGGCTCCAGGTGGTGCACCGGATCCCGGCCGAGCGCTCCCCGGCCGGCCAGCCCATCATCATCCGCCGCAGCGATCTCTCCCGCTCCTGGCTCCAGCCGGACGACGACGGCGACCTCGCGCTCCACATCCCGGGCATCCTTCCCGCCGAGCGCGACGGCAAGCACTGGCACGTCCCCTCGCTCCTCCTTCGCGGCGAGAACGCGCGGCGCGTGCTCTCCCGCGCCGTCCTGGACGCGAACTCGAGCGGCGCATCCGCGTCCAGGGTGGAGCAATCGCTGGGAAAGCTGACGGAGACCGGCTCGTCCGAAGAGTACCTGCGCACGACCGCGGCCCGGCTGGTTGGTCTGAACGTCCCCGATTTCGGCTTCCGCCGCCGGAAACTGCGCGAGGTCGCCGGCTGGCTGCGCGGAGAGCGGCGCGACCGGCCCTTCAACGCGAAGAAGCTGGACGCTCCCGGCTCCCTGGCGCTGGAGATGGCCCTTCACGAAGAGCAGGAGCGCCGCGCGCTGGAGGGCGAGCTGCACGCCCTGAAAGCCGCCTGGCGCGAGGCCGAAGAGATCGCCGCCATCGCGGATGGGCTGGCGGTGTAAGGGCCCTCACGTTTATCGGGCCACGGAGCGGAGCCTTATCTTGCAAAGCGGGCAAGATGCCGCGATAGTTGAGCAGGTTTGCCAACTAGGAGGGGCGATGGCGGTGATGACGTATATGGAAATGCTCGGGGGCTCTGCCGTGGTCGGCACCAGGGTGAAGACGCCGCTCGAGTGGGTGGGGGTTCTCGAAAGCGGCTTCCCGACGCAGAGTGTCGATGCGGTGATCGAGGCGGGTGTCCTCAGCCGTGAGGAGGCGGAGGACCTCGTCATCCCGCGCCGCACCCTGTCGCACAGGAAGCAGCGGGAGCAGCACCTGACGCTGGAGGAATCGGACCGTCTGGCGCGGATCGTCCGGGTCAGCGCGCGCGCATTCGAGACTTTTGGAGATGAGGACGACGCTCGGGGGTGGCTGCGGGACCCGAACGGGGCACTGGGCGGTGCGACGCCGCTCTCACTGCTGCGCACGGGCGAGGGGGCCGTGCTCGTGGAGCAGATCCTGGGACGGATCGATCACGGCATCTTTACCTGATGCCCGCTCGGTCGTATCGGATCGCACGCTCCCCGTACGGCGACCTGAGCGGTGAGGGCGCTCGGCTCTACGGCGGACGGTGGAATCGTCCGGGACTCCCGGCGGTGTACACCGCGAGCAGCCGAGCCCTGTCGGTCCTGGAAATGCTGGTTCACCTTCAGCCGCGGCGCGTACCACGCGATCCCCAGCTCTTCACGGTTGAGATACCGGACGACATCCCAAGCGAGACTCTCGCCGCTGACACCTTCCCGGCCGACTGGAGGGCGATCGGATCGTCGTTCTGCCTGGACGCCGGTGACGAGTGGCTGCGCGGGATGAATGAGGCGGTGCTCTGGGTGCCGTCCGCCGTCGTGCCAGACGAGTACAACGCGATCCTCAACCCGAACCACCCTGACGCGGCGCGCATTCGGGTCGTGCACCGGCAGCCGTTCGAGTTCGATCCGCGGCTCATGTCGCTTGGTGGCGTGAGTCTGGGCGACAACTGAGACGGGTGAGTATTGGCTGCTATCAGACGGAGCCCCCGCGTGCATCTCGCGGCGGCTTCCGTGCACTTCCGGGGCTGCTCAGCGCGGTCCGGTGAGCGGGCCCAAGGGGAACGGCTCGGACACGCGCATCCCGTGTGGAACCTCCGTCCTTGCCGCGCGCTCGGGGGTGGAGGGGCCGGTACGCAGGCCGTAGACGATTACACGGTAGGTGCCCTCCTCGATGTGCTCCCCCACGCCGATTCCCGCCTGGAACGTGCGGGTCTCGCCCGGCGGGATCACGATCGGCGGAGAGTGGCAGGCGTCGGTGGCCACGATCCAGGCGCTGGTCCAAACACCCTCAGGGCGATGCTCCAGCCCCCAGGGGAACGCGCCATTGCAGTTGTCCAGGTAGAGCGGATGGCCGGCCGGGGCGCTCAGCCGGATGCGCAGCGTCCGCTCGTCGGGCCGGTTCAACACCGTTACGAACGACGCAGGGCGTGGCTCTGCCGCCCGCGGCGCTTCGACCGTTGCGGGGCCCCTCCGCGGCTGATCGCAGGCGGCCGCCGCCAGCAGAAGTGCGATGCCGTGCTGCACAAGCGTGAACGGCGACGGCCTCGGCCACATCCCCATCACGTCGCGAGACCGGGGAAGCCGGGCGACCGCGCCTCCTCCCATGCGATCCGGCGCTCCATGGATCGCTTGTACCCGTCCGGCATCGGCGGATTCCTCACTGCTTCAGGGGCAAAGGCACCCACTTCCTTGTGCTCGGCGCTGTGCGTCGGCGCCCTGGGGAGCAGGAACATGATAACCGGGGTACGGGCTCTCGCAACCGGTGGGATGTCAGACGCTGCACCTCACGTTCGTCATATCTCGCCGGCGCGGCATATCCGATGCGAGCCCGCGTGCCCGGAACCTGGATGATGAACGTCACGCACCCACGCACTTAGCGTAACTCGATGCCACCCACCAAACCGATCCGCACCTGGCACACACGGCGACTCCTCGCGCTGCTGGCGCTGCAATGCCTGTTCGTGGCGCCAGCCTCGGCGCAGTCGGGCGCATCGTCCACGCCGGAGGCACGCGTGGTGGAGGCGGTATGCCACAAGCAGATCGTCGTGCTGGGGGAGCTGCCCAGCCACGGCGAGGCGCGCGGGTTCCAGGCAAAGGCGCGCATCGCGCAGCGGCTGATCGAGCGGTGCGGCTTCGACGCGGTGCTCTTTGAAGCAGCCATCTACGACTTCATCGGCTTACAGCAGGCGGCGGCGCAGCGCCGGGCCACGCCGCTGCAGGTCGACAATGCGATCGGCCGCTTCTGGTGGACGCGCGAGCTGGCGGACTGGCGCCGGTGGATGTTCCGGCGCGCGGCCGCGGGCACGCTGGTGCTGGGCGGTCTGGACGACCAGGTGAGCGCGACGTCGGAGTACGCACGCGCCACGCTGCCGGGCCTGGTGGCCGCATCGTCAGGCGCCGAGTGCGAGCAGGCGGTCACCAGGAACCTGTACTGGCGCTACGACGCGGCGCACCCGTTCGACGAGCCGGAGCGCGTGCGCCTCCACCGCTGCGCGCGCGCCGCCGCGGACGCCCTCGCCATGCGCCGCACCGGCACGCCCGAGCAGGTGATGGCCGAGAACCTGGCCGGCTACTTCCACCGCCAGCTCGCCCCGGCCGAAGCGCGCAACCGTGACGAGGTGATGTACCGCAACTTCGTCTGGCAGAGCGGGCGCATGCCCCGCGGCAGCAAGTGGATCGTCTGGACGGCGACGGTGCACGCGGCACGCCGGCAGGGGAGCCTGACCCACAAGCCGCTCGGCGCCTGGCTGGCCGAGCGGTGGGGCGATCGCGTTGCCGTCATCGGCTTCAGCGCGCTCGCGGGGCGGTCGTCCAGGGCGCGAATGCCCAGCGAGGCGCTTCCGGAGGCGCCGCCGGGCTCGTTGGAAGCCCGTGCGCTCGGCACGCGCGCTGCCTCGGCCTATCTCGACCGGCGAGCGCTGCGCCGGATCGGCAGCGCACCGTCGCGGCTCTTTGGCGGGTTCACGTCGGCCGACTGGTCCACCCACTTCGACGGGGTGGTCGTTTTTCGCGAAGAGGTCGCCCCCGTGTTCGAGTTCTCACCGTAACTCCCGGCTCGGCAAACCTCCGGACTCCGTACGCGGCGGCGGGCTCCCGCCGTGCGCTGGATGGACCAATCTGGTGCAAGAGCTTCCAAACCGGTGCAGGGGCCGCGGCGCGTGCGGTTCGTCCGCATACGGCGCAACCAGATGCGATGCAGGCGGTTGACGAACCCGCGGACGCCAGCCGTTTGCGGGCCTCCCGTGTGCACGTGAGGGCACCACCCCAACACAGCCGTGCCCCCGGGGGAACCCGTCACCCGTACGGAGCCCATGCGAAACGTGCGTACCCTGGCAGTCGTCCTCAGCGCCGCAGCGGCACTGGCCGCCTGCGATGCCCCAACCCGCTCGGCCAGGACCGAGCAGCCGGCGGAGGCCACCGCCGGCCGGCTCGACCCCATGTTCGCGCGCGCCGCGAGCGAGTTCACGGTCCCGGTGGAGCTGCTCAAGGCGGTCGCCTTCACCGAGACCGGCTGGCAGTTCGCCCGCGGCGAGCACAGCGACCTGGAGGGGATGCCGGCCGCGTACGGCATCTTCGCGCTTCGCGGCGAGCGGCTGGAGCGCGGCGCCCAGCTCGCCGGGGTGACCCTGGAGGCGGCGCAGACGGACGTGGAGTCCAGCATCCGCGCCGGCGCGGCGCTGCTGCGCGCCGAAGGCGAGGCGCTGCGCGTGGCCGGCTCCGACCTGGGCGCCTGGGCGCCGGCGGTGGCGAGCTTCAGCGGCATCTCGAACAACGAGGCCCAGGCGGAGTACGTGCACAGCGGCGTCTTCCGCGCCCTGCGCGAGGGCGTGACCGACGTGCCGCACGCCACCCTGGCCGCGCGCCCCGGCGTGCGCGCCGCGCTGGCCCCGCCGATCGGCGGCCCGCGCCTCACCACCGAGTACGGCCCGGCCATCTGGAGCGCGTCGCCCAACTACACGGCGGGCCGCTCCTACTCGCTCGCGCTGGTGGTGATCCACACCTGCGCCGGCAACTACAGCGGCTGCTGGAGCTGGTTGACGAACCCGTCGTCCGGCGTGTCCGCGCACTACGTGGTGGGCCAGACGGACATCGGCGGCGGCGTGACCGAGGTGCGCCAGCTGGTGGACGAGGACAACACCGCCTGGCACGTGGGCAAGTACTGGCAGGGCTACCCCACCAACCCGCGTTCGGTGGGCATCGAGCACGGCGGCTTCTCGTACGGCAGCAACGGCTACGGCCCGTGGCCGGCGGTGCAGTACAACACCTCGGTCAAGCTGACCTGCGACGTCGTCAAGAGCCGCGGCATCATCCGTGACCGCGACCACATCATCGGCCACTACCAGCCGGACCCGGTGAACCGCGCGCACGACCCCGGCCAGGGCTTCCCCTGGGCGGACTACATGAGCAAGATCAACACGTGCGTGAGCGGCTCCACGGGCGGCACGGCCATCGTCGTGGACAGCCACGCCGGCACGAGCGGCACCACGGCCCGCTTCTCGGCATCGTCCAACTGGATCTCGTCCGCGGGTACGGCCGGCTACTACGGCTCGGGCTACTACTACGCGAGCACCGCCGCGATCAGCGATGCGGCGAACTTCGAGTTCTACCTGCCGGCGGCGGCCACCAAGGCCGTGTCCGCGTGGTGGACCTCGGGCACCAACCGCTCGGCGAGCGCGCCGTTCATCATGTACAACGCCAGCGGCACGGAAGTCGGGCGGCGCTCGGCGAACCAGCAGGCGGGCGGCGGCGCCTGGCAGTCGCTGGGCAGCTACTCCTTCTCGGCCGGCTGGAACCGGGTCTCGCTTTCCCGCTGGACCACCGAGGGGTACGTGGTGATCGCGGACGCGGTGAAGGTCGAGTAGCAAGGCAGACGAGCGGCCGGCCCGGGCTGTCCGGGCCGGCCGCGCAGTTCCATCGATACACAACGCGGGACGACCCTCTCCTCGACGTGCCGGGGGTCCCGCGAAGTCCTCTCACGAACGCCGAATGCCCAACCTCTCCCGACCCCTCGCGTTCTGCGCCCTGGTGCTGGGCGCCGCGGGATGCGGTGCCGACGCCGGGGCCGTACCCGGCCAGCCCGCCGCGCCGCCGCCCGCCGCCCTGCTCCCCGCCGATCCAGGGGACACGCTCTCGCTGGCCGAGCGCGACTCCATCGCGGGGCGCATCGCCTTCATCGCCGAGCGCGACGGGAACAAGGAGCTGTATTCCGTGCGCCCCACGGGCGGCGGCGAGCGGCGCCTGACCCAGCGCGCGGAGCAGGACTTCCCCGGCCCCGTCCGCCCGGACGGCTCAGAGCTCCTGGTGATCTCGCTGGAGGGGGATGGACCGACCCGCGTGGAGCGCTTCTGGGTGGCGCCGGGCGGCAGCGGTCCGCTTCGCCCGCTGGGCCCGCGTGGCGCGCTGATGCGCAATCCGAGCTGGGGGCCGGGCGGCGAGTGGCTGGTCTACGAGAGCAACACGCGCGACGGCTACCGTGACATCTACCGCCTGGACCGGGCCACGGGGCGGGTGCGTCCGCTCACGAACGATCCGGAGGGCAACTTCCGGCCGGTCGTCTCGCCGCGTGGCGACTGGGTGGTCTTCGGCTCCAGCCGCGACAGCGTGTCGGAGCTCTACCGCATGCGCCCCGACGGAAGCGCGCAGGAGCGCATCACCCGCACCCCGCGCGACGAGTGGGCGGTGCGCTGGTCGTCGGACGGCGGGCTGCTCGCCTTCCTGAGCGACCGCGACGGCAGCGACCGCGTGTACCTGAGCTACCCGGACGGCCGCGAGCCACGCCGCCTCTCCGAAGAGCCTGTGGACCCGCACGTGATGGAAGACGTCCCCGCGTGGGCGCCGCGCGGCTTCGGGATCGCGTGGGTGCGCCGAACGCGCAACGAGCCGTCGCGCATCCTGATCCGCGACGTCACCAACGGCTTCCGCGGCGAGGTACGCGCCCGCGGCCTGGGCTCGCTGGACGATCCCACCTGGTCACCCGACGGCCGCTACCTCGCGTTCACCCTCACCCGCGGCGACACCGCCCAGGTCTACGTCGCCCGCGCCGACGGCACCCGCCCCACCCGCGTCACCCACGCGCGCGGTCCCAACTGGTATCCGGTGTGGCTGTCTGAGCGCCCGGCCGCGGAGGAAGACGCGCGCTCGACGAGGTGACCCGGGAAGCGGTTCATCAATCTCCGAAGACGGCGGCCCGGATCACTCCGGGCCGCCGTTTGACTTCGTCCATGCTTCGGCGGCGTGTGCAGGCGCCACGCGCGGGGGTTTGCAACCTCAGCCGAACTGTGCCCTCCAGGACCGAGGAGTCAACTTGGCCAGCGCCGCGAAGTACGCGACGTTCGGATCCTCCGGCAAAGAAGGTTCATCCTGGAAGAGCTGATGCATATGCGCCGCGAGCACCGAACTGATCGCGTGAAGCGCATCGTGCCGGTCGAGTCCCATTTTCATGAGCCGGGCGAGAGTAGCCGCCACGGGAATCTCGGACCCGAGCGCAACCTGGTTCTCGACGATCACGTGGAAAACCGCATGGGCGGTTGCATTCGGCAGGCGAACACGCGCCTTGCGGTGGTACTCTTCGACCAGACGAATGCGCTCGTGCTCGTCCAGCGCGAGCCACCACTCCGGGTCTAGCGACCGGTCGGGATCGTATCGGAACTGAGCCATGGGACGAGTTGGTTGCGTGACAAAGGGAAGGCGCGGGGTGAGCGGCGGGATCGATTCCAGGGCTGGTGGCAGTCGCAGTGCGCCGGACCCGTTCCGAAAGCGGGGTTGCGAATGCGTGAGCCTTCGCTACACCCTACATGCAGGAGTCGTTGGACTTCTCATCTCACCCGCTACAATGGCCTGCAAGGGTGTGTCATGACCAGGCATCGCATCTACACTACGAGTTTCGCGAGCGTCTATCCCCATTATATCGCAAAGGCGGAGAAAAAAGGGCGTACGAAAGCGGAAGTCGATGAAATCATCCGCTGGCTGACAGGATACCGCCAGGACGAGCTGGAGGCCCGGCTCGAACAGCGAACGGACTTCGAGACCTTCTTCGCGGAAGCGTCTCGACTGAATCCGTCGCGCGCCTTGATAAAGGGCGTGGTCTGCGGCGTCCGGGTGGAGGCTGTCGAAGAACCCATCATGAGAGAAATCCGCTATCTGGACAAGCTGATCGATGAACTGGCAAAGGGCAAAGCAATGGAGAAGATCCTGCGGAAACCATAGGCGGGAAAGTAGGGAAGCACCGCGCGAACTCCGTGGCGCGGGACTGAGCCGTCGAAGCCTGGCTCCAACCAGTGGCTCTGCTCGTGCGCCGTTGCGTGCTTACTCTCCCGTTGGTGGTGGATACTTGTACTTCTGCCGCCGCCTTTGACCACGCCGTGGCGGTCGTTCGGTGCGCTCTGGCGCCCGCAACTCAACGAGCGCGGGCTCACTCCACTCGCTCATCCCGGAGATGAGGGACGGGATTTCAGCAATTGCTTCTGCCGGCCCTTCCACGTCCCACATCTCGATACAGCAGCCACAGCCCTTGTTCTCAGAACAGTAGGTCAGCCGCGCGCGCCAGCGCGAGAACCACGCTTCTGCCGCGGCCACCTCATCCTCAACGTCCACGGCCGCGATGATGGTCGCCCGCCTCAATTCCGTCATCTGCCCAGGTCCAGGGTGTAGCCGCTCTGGATGCCTATGCTCAGTAGCGATCCTTCCACGACTCGTAAGCCTCCCGGGCAGCCTCGACCGTCCATTCAGGCAGGCCGCGGGCCGGTATGCGCCGGGAGTTCAGCTCCCGGACGAGCTGGGCGAGTGAGACGCCGTCGTACTTGATCCGCTGTACCAGGGTGTAGGCCACCTTCACCTCCTTGCGATCCGCCTCCAACGAGCCGCCGGCGCGGCGCTGGCCCCAGGGCGGATCGAAGATTCGTCCGGCGGAAGCATCCCTTTCTTGCGGCAGCAGATCGCCCACCAGATTCGACAGGTAGTCACCGAAATCCGTGGCGATCGGCGTAGCGCGACCGCTTCCCAGCGCACGATCGCGGGCTCGGCGCCGTCCGCGGACGGAACGAACCCGACGGGATCTCCTTCCACTCCGTCGATCTCGATGACCACGGCTGTAGCGGGAACCACTCCCTCGTCGCGCCACCGCACCGACTCCTCGACCACGGGAAACACTCCCGCGGCGCCGGCTCCGAATACCTCGACTGGCGGCACGTCGAGCGCTCCCAGCACCTCGAGAAAACGCCGGTAGCTGCGCGGGAAGCTCACCTGCAGGCGGTGCTCCGCTTCGGCGATCTCGTCGGCGCTCACGGGCTCGCCTGCCGAGACGTCATCGGACACGGAGGTCCGAAGGCGGTTAAGCAGGTCCTCGTACTGAATCATCATGTGTGGCGCGGGAAGACGCGAGCGGGAGATGACGGATATCGCGCATGAGGCTGGTGCCAGCCCATCGTGCGCCTGCGGCGAGCGCTATCCAGGCGAACCTGACGCGGCGTTATGCAGCGTGCGTCGCTGGATGCCACGTGGCAGCGCGCATGCGCAGCAGCCAAACACACCAGAGCGTGGCACCGCCCGCACGACGCGCGAACCGCCTCTCATTTAAATTCGAGCAGAAATTGCCTGTCGAAGTTCATGCGTTGCAGAATCCGGCGAGCGAGCTTGATCTCGTCTTCCTCCACGGCAGACACATCGAGCGTATAGCTCGCACCCGTCGCGTATACCTCTACACACGGAGGGACAAACCGGATTCGTTCCAGGAAGGCGTCGTCGCACGGCGGAAACCCGTCGTAGGAAACGCTCACCCCGCGTTCGTACGGTGGCAGCAAGACTTCGTACTTCGGAGTGCGGAGCAGAGTCAAACTGTGGACTTCGTGCTGCCCGGCAGAGATGGCGAACGAAACGATGAGGTCGCCGCCGTCCTCCAGGGTGACGAAGCTCACCTGCTTTGCGCGTTGCTCGTTTTCCATTTGTCTACCCCGTGAGTAGCAGAAATACACGAAGCTGGAACGCGAAGGGGCGATAGCCCGACCTGACCGTCGCCGCGCGTCCAGCGCGCCGGCTGCAGCCAGTCGTCACGCGGATGCCGACCGCACGCGGACGGTAACCTGGACCGTCGGGCGGATCACGGTCGAGATCGTACACGCCTCCTCAGCCGCGCGCGCGATCTCGTCCAGTGCGGCCGGCTCTACCCCGGCCAGCCCTTCCACCACGCCTTCCAGGTGCGAGGCGTCCACCCGGATACGGCCGCCGCCCTTCTCGGCCGTGACGGTCGCCGTCACCCGCACCCTTGTCGCCGTTCCGCCGCGCCGGGCGAGCACGGAACGCAGCCCGATCCCGAAGCAGGTCGCGTGCGCGGCGGCGAGCAGCTCCTCCGGCGTCGTCGCGCCCGCGGGCTCGCCGGCGATGCGCGGAAACGTCGCCCCGGCCTCGAACGTGCCGGAGCCAGCGGCGATTCGACCGGTCCCCCGCGCCACGTCACCAGTCCACTCCAGTACCGCTGAACGAGCGAAGGAAGCCATACGATTGCGTGTGGAGTGAGGGCGTGCAACCCTGCACGAGCGCGTGCTCAAGGCTGAACCAGGCGGTGCAGGTTCCGGTGCTCACGTTCTGGGAAGTCCGACATCCACCGCGCCCGGTATCCGTCGGCTCCGTGCTCGGACCAGAGCCGTTCCAGCTCGGCACTCACCTGCTCGGCGAACCGCCGGACGGAGGTGCGGGCGCGGAACACCACCTTCCCACGTCCGCAAGCGCGGCGATCGTGATCCTCGTGCCACTCTACCGAGACATCCACATCCTCGGGGCCGATCCGTTCCAGCCGGAGGTCGTGCTGGCCCGGCTCCTCCATGAACACGACCCGTTCGACCGGCTCGCTCCTCAACAACGCGAGCGTCTGGAGCGCCAGGTCCCTCAGCGGGTCGGATATGTACGATGCCGGGAAGGATACATTCGTACTGCCTTTGCGGAGGGTGACAGTGGCCCACCCGTGCTCGTGAAGGTCGTACCGCAGGTGCATGCTGGACAGGCAGGCTAGAGGGCCAGCGGGAGCAAGGATACTAGCGCTCGCCTACGAGAAGCGCGCCACCACGTCACCTGCGCGCGCTGCGCCGTGCTGATGATCGCGCACATCTGCGGAGCCGCGCGAGTGCGCAATACGTCAGGTCTGCCCGCTGAGCCGCAGATATTCTGAAATGCGATCCGCGAGGTCGGCCAATCGGTCCAGCTGATCGTCGGCAGGTGCCTCGATGCCATGGAGCTTCAGAAACAGTTCACGGCGGTCCTTTATCCCAACCGGGCTGCGGGAGCTATCGGGGCAGGTTTGTGGCCGAATCGGAAGCAGGAACGAATGTGAGGCGGCTACCGTCCCCGGCAAGCAGGGTGAGCGTCGCCGCATCCATCTTGAAGCGGCGCGTGTTGGCGAGCGCACGGAAGTATCGCGTTTCGAGCGAATCCGGCCCATCGCAGCCGACCAGCGTGCTCTGGAAGTGGCGGAAGCCAAGCTGGTCACCTGGCCCCAGCACGTACGCCATCCCATAGCCGTTGCAGAAGCTCCATCCCCCTGCCTGCAGCGATCTGGAGTCTCCCGTCATGTCCGCGGCTGACTCTGAGGTAAAGCGGAGCGTCGGCCGGCTGCCGGGACCCGGATGCCTGCCCGGTCGTACTATGCCGGTTTTGCGAGAGACGGGGATGTCCTGATCGCCCAGCCGCGTGAGCTCCCACGTGCGGCCGAGCTGGGCGCGAAAGGTGGCCTCAGGAGTCGTCCTCGCTGTATCCGCTGGAACTTCCTCGCGCCTGGAAGGCGAGCGCTGTTCTGCGCATGCAGCCCCGCCTACGACGAAGACGGCCGTCGCGAGAACGCCAACGCAAATCCGGCGATGGACGCACATGGTCAGCACAAGATAATCCTGGTAGCAGGAGCTGGCCGAACACCAGGGCTGCGTTACGCCGGCCCCATCAGAACGCTCCACACCCCGTCGATGTGGCGCGGATATGATCCACCGCCTTCGAGCCCATGCACCCATGGCGAGACCCGCTACTACAAGCAGGGCCATCGCTCCTCCCATCCACCAGGGCCGAACAGGATGCAGCTCACCGACCGTGAACCCCGCTCCCTCTCCAGGCGCGGAGCCGCGGCAAATCCGGAACGGCAGTGCGACGCCATGGAGCAGAAGGAAGAAACCCGAGGTCCAGGGAATTACGTTGATTGCCGCAAAGATCAGAGCCGCGACCGCACCCTCGATCTGAAACGGTACGTCCGAGGACATCGCGTCGAGCGTCTGCCGCAGCGGTGAGGAACCGACTTCGAACGTCCGGGTTGCGAAAGGTCCAGGTAAGGGACGGTTGGTGGTGGTTGCGCAGAAGCAGCCCGACGTTGCGCGATAGTATGCAATGACGAACGCTGCTTGCATCGCCAACGCCAATGCTAATGCCGTGGTGAGGAGGTGGCGCTGCTTCATGGGCCAAATACGAAGAAGTGGCGCGGGGTCAGGAGCCACCCAGATGCTGTGCCAGCCACCGCTCCGCGCGCTCCCGCTCTAACCTGGCATCTCGGGGTGCGCGCAAGAGATATCGGCTGTACGCCTCCTTCGCGGCGGATGTGTCGCCGGCGCGCTCAAGGGCGGCGCCAAGGAGGAGGTCGACCGCGGCGTAGTATGGCTCCAGGCGGCTGGCGCTGCGCAACGCGCTCACCGCCTCGGCTGACTTGCCGGCCAGCAGCAACGCTGCCCCGAGCCGGTACTGCAGGTAGCCGTCATCTGGCGCGATCTCCGCCGCCTGCTCCAGCTCATCGACGGCCTCGGCGAAGCGCCCTTCTTCGAGCGCCATCTCACCCAGCTGCACCCGTGCCGGGTAGAACGCCAGGTTTTCCAGCAGGGCCCGCTGCATCGCCGCCGCGGCTTCAGCCTTGTTGTTGCGGGCACGGTGCAGGAGCCCGAGGGCGTACTCGATCATCTCCTTGGACTCGTCGGGGCGCACGAGGCGCCGGGTCTCCTCCCTGCGGGCACGTGCCAGCAGCGAGTCCAGGTGGAGGGTGGCTTCGGGGAACCGGCTCGCGGAGACATTCGCCAGCACGGCCCAGTACGCGAACCGCGGGTTGCGGTTCGCGATGCGGCCGAACTCCTCGGCAGCGCGCGCAAAGTTCCCCGCACCGTACGCGATCCACGCCTGCGTGACTCGATCGCCGCCCCAGCGCCCCGGCAGCTGGTCGATCAGCAACAGGTCCAGGCCCCGGTGCACGAAAGGGTTGCGCCGGTAGGCGTGCCAGCGCAGCGAATCCGCGCGCAGCACCTCGCTGCGCCTGAGCACGCGCGGGTCGTCATCCAGGTAGCGTTCCCAGCGTCCGAGGTCGTGCAGGTGAAATACGGCCCATCTCGCGTACAGGGGCTCGGCTCGGGAGGGGTCGAGCCGGGACGCCCAGTAGAATGCTGCCTCCGCTCGCGAAGGCATGCCGGGCATGTGACGCATCCCCAGGTCGAAGTAGGATTCCCATGAGTTGGGATCCGCGCCCCGGGGAAGCGCGGGGCGCTCCGGCAGCCGCTCCTGGGCTGAAACCGGAGCGACGGTGAGCGCCAGCAGCAGGAGCTTCCAGCGAATGCCGATCATGAACTCTGCTCTTGTGGAGGTAGTCGCCGAACGGACGCCATCGGTGCGGTGCTCACCCAGCGGATGTAGTCAACGGCTCATGGGAGAGTCACCGGAATGCGGGAGCACTCACGTTGCATCAGCCGTGCTCTGCGCCCGAAGACGCCGGCTCTCGCCAACCAATCGTGTCAGGCAGGGGTGCCGAAGCGCATCGCCGCCTGCAACCGCGCCTTCCGTGACTCCTCCTCGCGGTTCCGCGGCGAGGACTTCGTCTCGATGGAGTCGATGAGTCGCCGAGCGCTCACCGTGATCTCCTCCACCGCCCGATTGAAGGCCTCTTCGTTCGCCCGTGAAGGGTGGGTTGTCCCGCTCACTTTCCGGACGAACTGAAGTGCGGCGGCGCGCACCTCATCATCGGTCGCGGCTGGCTCGAAGTTGGCCAGAGTCTTGATGTTTCGGCACATGAAATCCTCGCTCTGGTTTCCCGCGCGGCGGCGACTATGCCGCAAAGTCTTACCTGCAGCGCTCACTTCCCCTGGGGAATCAGCTCGGTCCAGCAGTCCCGTTGCCGCGTGAACCGACATACGCGCAGATGCTCCGGAACACCTCACGACGGTTTTCCGAGATCCGCTCCCACCGTCCTGTTCCGGGCCATGATCTCAGAACGGTGCTGCCCAGCTTCATCTCCGTGGAACCGGTCCGTTCGCGTCGACCGGCGCAGTCGTATTCGGCGAGCCCTTCGACACGATCGAACCGCTCTCCCCCAGGGTTCGTATATGCAGGCATGCGCACGCGGTACCGCAGTCCGAATGTGCCATTCGCTCCCGGAACCACTGAACGCGCATCGACCTCATGCGACGCATCGGAAACGCGCCAGACGGTTACCCAATCGCGCCCCGGTTCTGACTCCGGGCTGGGCGTGCCGAGAGGCTGCCGGTGCTCGACCTGTGCGGGTGCACAGGCCGACAGCATCGCGGCGAACAGGTAGACAGGGTACCAGCGACGGGTTGCATGCATCGGAGTAGGACCCGGTTACGTAGGTCGCGAAACAGGTAGCGCGCTTGCCCGCCAGGGCCGGCGGTGAGTCGCCGAACGACACAAGGGTCACGGGTGCGGGGCCGGCGCGCAAGGCTCGCGCCGGGCTGAAGACATGCGCGGTCCCGTATCCGCTGCAGCCGGCTGACCGGGACTAGGGAATTGTGCCGTCACTCCGGCCGGTTGTCAGCCTGCAACGACTGGTTCGGCGGCGCCGGCCGCAGGTACAACAGATACAAGGCTGCAAGGAAACCGTACGCCATTGCGAAACCGCTGAATAGCCGGGACTCGTAGCCGCGAAGTCTCCAGTATTCCGCGGCCGTGACAAAGCGCACGATTCGGCCATGGTCGGAGAGGGCGTATGTATCTCCCACGCGTTCCGGTGCTGCACCCTCCAGCAGCCAGCCAACGATGAAGAAGTTGGCCGTCGCATAGAAGAAAGCGGCAAGCCCCAGCATCCCGGCCCACCGCGGCAGGTGACCAGGTGCCTTTCCCACATCCTCACGGAAGGCGTGTACCGCTGCCCATATGGAGATCGCCGCACCCAGGCAGAGCGGGATGGCGAGATGGACGCCGCCCGCCCGTCCAACGGCGGCCGGCATGATGAATGACGCCACATGAAGGATCAGGCTGATCGCGGAACAGCTTAGAGCCGCCTTTCCCCAGGAATTCATCTTCTTTGGTCGTGACAGCTCACGGGAGTCGGGCTTCACCCGCGTTCTGCTGCGGAGCGCCAGCCCGGTAACCGGGACATGTCCGGGTACGGACCACAAACACGACAGGATTCACCCCTCGCCGCCGAACGATCAAGCTCAGGCGCGTGCGGCCTGGCGAAAGGCTTACTCTGGAACGACGCCCAGCCGCACGTCACCCGCAGCGCCCCCTTCGGCGCGGCTGCCCACCCGGAAGTACACACAGTCACCTGACGTGATGCTCGGGACACGTCTTTGAGGAGGCCTGGGCTCGGCTTTCTGGTGCTCCAAGCCGCCTTGCGTCCATACTAACGTTTCCTTGTGCCGCGCAGAAAACCATCTACCTTGCGATGGGCGGACCCACGTTTCTTGCCTTTCTTTGTCCACTCGATCACGCCAGGCCACGCATAATTCTGACGATCGACGACGCTCATGGCGGGTGGGGAAGGTCGCCGCAGGCGTGGCGGCAGGCAGAACGATGAGGGGCCGGGCGCATCCATTTCGCGGATCCATCAACCCACCATGAGGAGGACGCAATGGCACTCGAGCAGCGCTTCACCCGCCAGGGGTCCAGGCTCCTGTACCGCGGCGCCCCGGCGTGCCTGGCCGGCATCTACCCGCGCCGGAGCGATACGGCGGGCATCGAGGCCCTGAGCGTGGACACCGCCCCGCCGCTGGACGAGCTGCGCGCCCGGAAGAACAACTACTTCCGCTTTCCCATGCTGCCGTACTGGCTCTACGACCGGCCCGGCTTCGCGTACAGCCCGTACTTTCGCGACAACAACGGAACGTGGAAGCTGGACTCGTTCAACGCCGACTACTTCCGGCGCCTGCGGACGATGTTGGCGAACGCGGCGGCGCGCGGCTTCGCGGTGCAGATCACGCTCTTCGACGCTACGGGGCTGGAGTACGAGACCGGCGACCTCATGACGCGCTGGCCGAGAAATCCGTGGAACGAGAAGAACAACTACTACAACTTCATCGTGGACGAGAAGACGCCCATCGGCGGCCTTCCCGAGTTCTACCACATTCAGCACAACGCGAAGCAGAAGGAGCTTCAGGCGAAGTACATCCAGCACGTGGTGGCGCTCACCAAGGACTACTGGAACGTCTTCTACGAGATCATGAACGAGCCCGGCGGCGGCGACGCCGTTCGGCGGGACCGGATCTACTGGGCGGACTGGGTGACGGGTGAGATCGACCGCGAGACGCTGGGCGGGCGCCTGATCTTCTACAACGACTTCTCGCTACCGAAATCTTCCGGCGGGCTCGGCGGGGACGTGAACTTCTGGCGCGCCAACAGAGCCGCCTTCCAGAACTACGACCGGCTGGATGGCGTAATCTTCCATCGCAACCCCAACGAGATCGACCCGAGCGCCGAACATTACGCCTTCCGAGGGGAGAAGATCTTCCTGGCGTCGACGGACGCGGTGGGCACCGAGAAGCAGGACGATCCCGTGTTCAACAAGAATGCCGCCCGGCGCGCGGTGGACCTGGGCATGCCGTACCAGGCCGAGACGCTGAAGCTCGCCGTCGCCGACGTGCTGGGGACACTGAACCTCACGGTGCTGATCTGAAGGAGCGGGACGCGGCGGCCAAGCTCCGCTACGGACGCGGAGGCACGCTTGCCTTCCTCCTGCGGCCACAACTACAAATGAAACGGTGGCACGGATCGCTCCGGGCCACCGCTTCTCATCTGGTCCAGCGACCGCTTACCAGATCCTCACGCGTTGCTCCGGCGGCAGGTACATCTTGTCGCCGGGCTGGACGTTGAAGGCGGCGTAGAACTCCGGGATGTTGCGGAGGACGCCGTTGGTGCGGTACTCGCCCGGCGAGTGCGGGTCGGTCATCACCTGCTGCCGCAGCGCGTCCTCGCGCATCAGCGTGCGCCAGATCTGCGCGAAGCCGATGAAGAAGCGCTGGTCGCCCGTGAGGCCGTCGATCACCGGGGCCTCGCGGCCGTTCAGCGACTTCTTGTAGGCGCGGTAAGCCATCGCGATGCCGCTCAGGTCGCCGATGTTCTCGCCCAGGGTGAGGCGGCCGTTGAGGGTGAGGCCCGGCGCCGGGCTGTAGGCGCCGTACTGCGCCACCAGCACGTCCGCACGCTGCTTGAACGCCTCATTGTCCGCCTCGGTCCACCAGTCGCGCAGGTTCCCCTCGCCGTCCGAGCGGCGGCCCTGGTCGTCGAAGCCGTGGCTGATCTCGTGGCCGATCACCGTCCCGATCCCCCCGTAGTTCACCGCGTCGTCGGCGGCCGGGTTGAAGAAGGGAGGCTGCAGGATCGCCGCGGGGAAGACGATCTCGTTCATCGTCGGCGAGTAGTACGCGTTCACCGTCTGCGGGGTCATCCCCCACTCGCCGCGGTCGATGGGCTGGCCCAGGCGGCGGATCATGCGGTTGTGGCCGAACCCGGCGATGCGGCGCAGGTTGCCCGCCAGGTCACCCGGGCGGATCTCGAGCGCCGAGTAGTCACGCCACTGGTCGGGGTAGCCGATCTTGACGTTGAACTTCGCCAGCTTGGCCTGCGCCTGCACCTTGGTCGCCGGGCTCATCCACTCCAGCGAGTCGATGGACGTCTGGAAGGCGGAGCGCAGGTTGGCCACCAGCTCCTGCATCCGCGCGCGGCTCTCGGGGCGGAAGTTGCGCTGCACGTACAGGCGGCCGGCGGCCTCGCCGAGCGCGCCCTCCACCAGGCCCACGCCGCGCTTCCAGCGGGGGCGGTTCGCCTCCAGCCCCTGCAGCGCCCTGCCTCGGTACGCGAACTGGGCGTTGACGAACGGCGAGCTGAGCGCCGATGCGTAGTTGTCGACCAGCTTCACCGTGAGGTACTGGCGCAGCACCGGCACCGGCGTGGCGGCGATGATCTGGTTCATCGCCGTCATGTAGTCCGGCTGGCGCACGACGACGCCCGGCGTGCTCTCCGCGCCGACGGCGCGCAGGAAGCGCGTCCAGGAGAAGCCCGGCATCATGGAGTCGAGCTGGGCGACGGTGCGCAGGTTGTAGCTCGCCTCGCGGTCGCGGCTGCGGGCGCGGTCCCACTGCTTCTCGGCCAGCGCCGTCTCCAGCGCCAGCACGGCGCGGGCGCCGCCGGCGGGGTCGCGATCGCCGGACAGGCGCAGCAGCGTCTCCACGTACGTCTGGTACGCGGCGCGGGCGGCGACGAGCTTGGGGTCCTGCTTCAGGTAGTAGTCGCGGTCCGGAAGCCCCAGCCCGCTCTGCCCGGCCGACGCGATGTAGCGGGTCGCCTGGCGGGCATCCTGCCCCACGCCGAAGCCGAACGGCGTCTGCACGCCGATGCGCTGCAGGTGCGCAAAGAGCTCCGGAAGCGCGGCGCGGTCGCGGAGCGCGGCGATGCGGGCCAGTTCGGGGCGGATCGGCGTGATGCCGGCCGCCTCGATCCGCGCCGAGTCCATGAAGCTGCGGTAGAGGTCGCCCACCTTCTGCGTCTCGGAGCCCGGCTGCGCGTTGCGGGCGGCGGCGGCCTCGTCGATGATGGCGCGGAGAGACTCTTCGCTGCGGTCGCGCAGCTCCACGAAGGAGCCGAAGCTGGAGCGGTCGGCCGGGATCTGCGTGGTCTTGAGCCAGCCGCCGTTGACGTAGCGGAAGAAGTCGTCCTGCGGGCGGACGCTCGTGTCGAAGTTGCGGCGGTCGAAGCCGAGCGCGGGGTTGCCCGCCTGCGCGGCGAGGGTGCCGGCGAGGCTGGTCGCCGCCAGCGCTGCCACGACGCCGGAGCGCCGCAGCAGGCCGAGCTGCCTGGGAGGTGTCATTCGGATTGGTTTGCCCTGGGGGGAAACAAAAGTTCACCGTCGCGACTCGTTACACGCGACGGTGGCGGCGGTTCCTGACAGCGCATCACACAGAGACACAGAGGAAACGGAAAGAAGGAGGAGAGGTTCGTGTGCCCTCTGTGCCTTCTCTTTTTTCCTCTGCGTCTCTGTGTGAAACGCTGTTGTTACCGCGTGGCGGCCGGCTGCGCGGCGGGGGGGCGCGGGCCGGCGTTCTTCACGTAGCGGTCCATCCAGCGGATCATCTCCGCCAGCGTGTGCATCACCGACTCACGGCCCTGGTAGCCGTGCGATTCGTGCGGAAGGACCACGTAGCGCACCGTGGCGCCGTGGCCCTTGAGCGCCGCGTAGAAGCGCTCGCTCTGGATGGGAAAGGTGCCGGAGTTGTTGTCCGCCTCGCCGTGAATCAGCAGGATCGGCTCGTTCACCTTGTTCGCGTAGGTGAATGGGCTCATCCGCGTGTACGTGTCCGTGGCTTCCCAGTAGCTGCGCTGCTCCGCCTGGAAGCCGAACGGCGTCAGCGTGCGGTTGTACGCGCCCGACCGCGCGATGCCGGCGCGGAAGAGGTCGCTGTGGGCCAGCAGGTTGGCGGTCATGAAGGCGCCGTACGAGTGCCCGCCCACGCCGATGCGGTTGCGGTCCGCCACGCCCATCTCCACCACCTTGTCCACCGCGGCCTTTGCGCTGGACACCAGCTGCTCGATGTACGTGTCGTTCGGCTCGGCCCCGTTGGCGCCCACGATGGGCATCGTCGGGTTGTCCAGCACCGCGTAGCCCTGCGTGAGCAGGAAGAGGTGCGAGGTGCCGCCCGGACGCGCGAAGCGGTTGGGCGAGTCGCTCACCTGGCCCGCGCTCGCCGCGTCGCGGAACTCCGTCGGGTACGCCCACATCACCAGGGGGAGCGGACCGTCGCGCCGGGCGTCGTAGCCGGCGGGGAGGTACAGGGTGCCGCTCAGATCCACCCCGTCCGCGCGCTTGTAGGTGATGAGCTGGCGCGTCACGCCCGCGAGCTGCGGCGCCGGGTCGGTGAAGCGCGTCACCGGCTGCGCCGCGCCTCCCGGAATCGTCCGGATGAAGTAGTTCGGCGCCTCCGTCAGCGACTCGCGCCGCGTGAGGATGCGGTTGCCGGAGCGGTCCAGCACCGTGGACACGGTCTCGAAGTGCGGGTCCTCGGCGCGCCACAGGCGGCGGGTGGCGCCGGTCGCGATCTCCATGCGGTCGAGGAAGGGATACAGCCCTTTCGGCGACGCGCCCTGCCCCGCGAGGAAGACCCCGCGGCCGTCCTCCGTCGTCATCACCACCTGGTGCCCGCTCCGGGTGGAGGTGTAGATGGGCGAGCCGGGGTCGCCGTAGCGGTCGTCGTAGGTGCGGTCCGCCAGCTTGCGCGGCGCCGCCGACGGGTTCGCGGGGCTGGCGGCGTAGCGGCGCTCCCAGCGCGTGTTCCACCAGCGAGACGTCACCAGCGCGAAGTCGTTCGTCCCCCAGTCCACGCGTTCGAAGCGCTGGTCCAGGTCCAGCCAGCGCGTCGGCTGCGCGGTGAAGGGGGCATCCAGCAGGAAGAGGCGGTCGCGGACCGCCGCCTGCTTGCGGGGGTCGCCCTCGTCCTGCGCCTCCACCCAGAAGAGGGTGGCCGGCGCGTCCGAGCGCCACTCCACCTGGCGCGGACCGGTGGCCACGGCGTCGAAGGCGGTGGGGAGGTCGTCGGTCAGCGGGACGTCGGCGACGCGCTTCACCTCGCGCCCCGTCATGTCCAGCACCTGGATGCGGGTGGGGAAGCGGCCCGCGGGCGCCACGAAGCTGTACGGCTTCTCGATCCTCGTCACCAGCAGGAAGCGGCCGTCCGGCGACACGCTGGCGTCGCGGATGATCCCCGGCTGCCCCAGACGCGTGGGCGCGCCGCCGGCCACCGGCACCCGCACGAGCTGCGAGGTGGCGTAGTAGTCGAAGAGGCGCTCGTCGTGCGGGGTCTGCAGCAGGTCCTGGTAGGTGCGCCCCGGCGAGGTGCGCCCCAGGTTCTCCTGCACCAGCGGGCCCGAGGGCGCGCGCGGCGCCTGCGGAACCGCGCCGCGCCCGGCCGGCACCTGCCTGGCGATGAAGCCGGAGCCGTCCGGCAGCCACTGGAAGGGCGCGCCGATGGTGGCGTTCAGCGAGGCGGGAAGGATGCGCCGCGCCGTCGCCGAGGCCGCGTCGGCCACCCACAGCTCCATCCCGCCCTCGCCCGCGGCCGCGAAGGCCAGGCGCCCGCCGTCCGGCGACCACTGCGTGAAGCCGATGCGCGTGCCGGCGGGGAGCCGCACCGGCCGCTGCGCCCCGCTGGCGAGGTCCTGGAAGGTGATTCCCGTGATCCACGGCGTGCGCCCGACCGACGGACCGTTGGTGCGCGGCGAGATGCGGAAGCCGGCCAGCCGCAGCTCCGGCTCCGCGAGCTCGGCGATCGCGGGGAGGTTCTGGCGCTCCAGCAGCGCCAGCGTCCTGCGGTCGCGCGACACGCTCACGCCGGGCGTGGGCGGCGCGTTCAGGATCTGCGGGATCGGCGCGGGCGGCGTCAGGTAGCCGGCGCCCGGGGCCGGCTGCTGCGCCGCGGCGGGAGGGGCCAGCGCCAGGAGTGCCGACGCCGCCGAGGCGCGGAGCAGGGGGGTACGGGGTTGCATACGCGTTCTCGCCTGGGGATGGGCGGTTCCGGCGAGCCGCGAAGGCGGCGCGCCAGGGTGCGGATTTGTTAGCATCCCGAAACATCGTGCGCCGCGGCGCGCGGAGCAAGGACCCGGCCGGGCCCTCGCTTCGCACTCGCCGAGGAGTTCACCATCGACGCTGGCGCCGTCGAGCACCGCTACCGCGAGCAGGTCGTCGTAGGGGCGCGATTCATCGCGCCCGCCCTCTCCGCGCCTCGACCCCCGCCCCTCGCACAAATCCGTAGGGGCAGACCCGCGTGTCTGCCCGTGTCCCGCACTTCGCCGCAGCCCGCTTCCAAGGAGCCTTCCCGCAGCACCCCGCCTCCGTAGCCGGCGAAGGCAGGCTGCCCCCAAGCGTTGGGGCGCTACCCAACCTCGGTCGAGCAGCCGGAGCCTTGACTTGGGTGCGGGTCGTGCGCATCGTTCCAAAGAGCTCATGCGCATAAGGGAGGAGCCATGTCACGCGTTACGAAGAACCTGTCGCTTGATCCCGCGGCGGTCGAACGCGGCGAGCGCTACAGTGAACGTCATTCCACGAGCTTGTCCAAGGTGGTGAGCGATTTCCTGTTGCGTCTTCCGCTGGATGAAGCCCCGTCGGAGCTGTCGCCGATTGTTCGCAGGCTGAGGGGGATCGCAAAAGGAGACGTCGACGAGGACGATTATCACCGCCACCTTCTCGAGAAGTACGGGCGATGAAGCTCCTGCTCGACATCAACGTCCTTCTCGACCTGTTTCTTGAAAGGAAACCCTGGGACGTCGAGGCCGCGTTGCTGTTATCCGCGGTCGAGAACGGTCATGCGGAAGCTTACGTCGCGGGGCACACGATCACGACCGTGCATTACATTGTGGCAAAGGCGAAGGACCGGCGAGTGGCCGCTATTGCCGTGACCGATCTGCTGCGCATCGTGCGGGTCGTGCCGGTGGAAGCGCCGGACTTCCACCAGGCCCTTGTGCTTGGGCTAGGTGACTTCGAGGATGCCGTGCAGGTATCGGCGGGATTGAAGATCGGTGCGGATTTCGTGGTGACCCGCAACGAGAAAGACTTTCGCGGCGGTCCACCCGCGCCACGCTCGCCCGGCGAGATTCTGGCTCTCATGTAGCGCCCAGGCGATTCGCGTCCCCTCACAGGCAGATTTACAGCCCCTCCTTCCACCCCGCCCGCCACTCCGCGGCCGGTGCTCCCCCGCAGGCCGTGTTCCCCCATGAAGCACCTCACCCACCCCTTTAAACCATCGCGCCCCGGGCGGCATCCTATCCCTGAAGGCAGGAAGCCCCACCCCTCCCCGGTGCGATTGGATGATCGCGATGCAGGCTGAGCCGACGGTCCTCGCCCCCACGGCGAGCCTTGCCGTGCGGCGCGCACAACAGGGCGACGTCGCCGCGTTCGAGCAGCTGTACCGCGAGAACCTGGGGCGGGTGTACGCACTCTGCATGCGGCTGTGCGGCGACCCCGGCCGCGCCGAAGAGCTCACGCAGGACGTATTCGTGCGTGCGTGGGAGAAGATCGGGACGTTCGAGGGGAAGAGCGCCTTCAGCACCTGGCTGCACCGGCTGGCCGTGAACGTGGTGCTGGGCGACCGCCGGTCGGAGAAGGTGAGGGTGGCGAAGGTGATGGTGACCGACGATCTGGAATCATACGAAACTCCGTCGCGCAGCCACGACCCGTGCGACGCGATCGACCTGGAGCGTGCAATCGCGGCGCTGCCGCCGGGCGCACGCGCGGTGCTGGTTCTCCACGACGTGGAAGGGTACAAGCACGAGGAGATCGCGGAGATGCAGGGAACGGCGGTGGGCACGTGCAAGGCACAACTCCACCGGGCGCGCAGGCTTCTGCGGGAGATGCTTGGACGATGAATCACGAATACGTGCTGGATCGGCTGGACGACTGGGCGGCCAACGAGCTTCCCGACGAGGACAGGCAGGCGGTGGATTTCCACCTCGCCGTCTGCGGCGAGTGCCGCGCCGAGGCGGAGGCGCTCCGCTCGCTCCTACAAGACGTCGCCACCCTGCCGCTGGAGATGGCGCCGGGGCGCGACCTGTGGGCGGGGGTCGCCGCCCGCATCGAGCCGCGGGCGGACGTGGTGTCCATCACCAGCGCGCGCCGCTGGCAGGCGCCGCGGTGGCTCACCATGGCCGCGACCATCGTGGGAGTGGCGGTCTCCTCGTCGCTCATCACGCTCAAGGTGATGGAGAAGCGCGCCCCGGAGCCGGTCGCGAGCGCGCCGGTGCAGAGCGTGGCCGCGCCCTCGACCGCTACGCCGACGGCGCTGGTCGCCTTCAAGCCCGCGGAGCAGGACTACGAAGTCGCCATCGCGGACCTGGAGCGCGTCCTCACGGCCCGGCGCGGCACCCTTGCGCCGGAGACGGTGAAGACGCTGGAGACCAACCTGCGCATCATCGACGAGGCGATCCGCCAATCACGCGAGGCGCTGGTCAAGGACCCCAACAGCCGCGAGCTGACCGACATGCTCGCCGACGCCTACGGGCAGAAGCTGAACGTGTTGCAGCAAGCGGTGGAGCTTTAGAACGGAAGTGCTAAGTGCTAAGTGCTAAGTGCTAAGTGCTAAGTGCTAAGTGCTAAGTGCTAAGTGCTAAGTGCTAAGTGCTAAGTGCCAAGTGCCAAGTGCCAAGTGCCAAGTGCCAAGTGCCAAGTGCCAAGTGCCAGGTAACATCAGTTCAGGACTTAGGACTTAGCACTTAGCACTTCCGTCCATCGAACTCACAGAACCGAACCATACATCCCATGAAGCCCGGAATCGCCACAGCCGTCCTCATCGCGGCTTTCATCGTAACGCCGGCGTGCGGGCAGCAGCGCGTCGACCAGCGGCGCGCCACGGGGCCGGGCGGCACCGTGGACATCACCCTCGTATCCGGCAGCGTGCGCGTGGTGGCGTGGGCCAGGAACGAGGTGCACGTCACCGGCGAGCTCGGGCGCGGCGTCGAGCGCCTGGACCTGCGCACCGAGGGCGACCGCACCTACGTGCAGGTCTTCGTTCCCCGCGGCACCCGTACCTCCGGCGGCTCGGACATCGAGGTCCGGATCCCCGCCCGCAAGACGCTCGTCGTCCGCACCACCTCCGCCGATGCGGACGTGCGGGGGATGACGGGCTCCACCACCGTGAACACCGTCAGCGGCAACGTGCAGGTGGGCGGACGGCCCGCCGACCTGGAGGTCACCACCCGCTCCGGCGAGGTGGAGATCGACGTGGTCACCAACCGCGTGCGCGCCCAGTCCATCAGCGGCGACCTGCGGCTCGGCGGCGACGTGCGCACCGAGGTGGAGGCGCAGACCGTCAGCGGCGACATCGGCGTATCGGCGCGGGCGGGGAGCCTGCGCGCCCAGTCGGTGAGCGGCACCGTCACCGCCCCCACCGTCGGCGGGCGCGCGGAGGTGCAGACGGTGAGCGGCGACATCCGCGTGGAGGGGCAGCGGCTGCGCGGCGACTTCGAGACGGTGTCCGGCGACGTGACCATCGCGGGCTCGCTGGAGCGCGGCGGCACCACCACCGTCAGCACCCACAGCGGCGAGATCGAGATGCGGCTCCCCCGCGGCACCGGCGCGGAGGTGGAGTTCACCACCTTCAGCGGCGACATGGACCTTTCGGTGGCCGGGGCGCGCGTCACCCGCAGCTCGCGGCGCGAGCGCGAGGTGCTGCTGGGGCGGGGCGGGTCGCGCGTGGAGCTGCGCACCTTCAGCGGAAACGTGAAACTGGCGGACCGCTGATCCCGTAGCAGACCCCCACCAGGGTGAGCCGCGCCTCACCGTCTCCCATATACCTGCACACGCAGGAGTACCTCATATGCTGGGCACCCTTCTTCTGGCCGGCGCCGTCGCCCTGGCGGCGCCCGCCCCGGACAGCACGGACGCCGTCCGTAAGGTGGCAGCGTACCGCCTCTCCCCCACCGCCGGAGTCCCCACCCTCGACGGCCGCCTGGACGACGCCGTCTGGATGGCCGCGGACACCATCGGCGGCTTCACGCAGCGCGAGCCGAAGGAGGGCGAGCCCTCCCGCTTCCGCACGGTGATGCGGGTGGCGTTCGACAACGACGCCGTCTACGTGGCGGCCCGCGCCTACGATCCCGAGCCCCACAAGATCTCCGCCCAGCTCACCCGCCGCGACGAGGACTCCTCCTCCGACTGGCTGATGGTGGGCTTCGACTCGCGCCACGACCGGCGCACGGCGTACGTCTTCGCCGTGAACCCGGCGGGCGTGAAGCGCGACATGACCATCGCCGACGGCTCCAACGACGACACCGGGTGGGACGCGGTCTGGTCCGTGGCGGTAGCGCGCGACTCGCTGGGGTGGACGGCGGAGTACCGCATTCCGCTCTCGGCGCTGCGCTTCGCCACCGGCGGCGACGGCGTGTGGGGCTTCCAGGCGCTGCGCGTGGTGCAGCGCGAGAACGAGCAGTCGTACTGGTCGCCCGTCAAGCGCGACGAGCCCCGCCAGGTGGCCCGCTTCGGCGAGCTGCGCGGGCTGAGCGGCCTTCCCGCGCCGCGCCGGCTGGAGCTCCTTCCGTACACCGTCTCCGGCGTCACCCGCGCGCCCGGCGACGAGGCGAACCCGTTCTACTCGTCCAGCGAGATGCGCGGCTCGGCGGGGCTCGACGTCAAGTACGGCGTCACCTCCAACCTGACGCTCGACGCCACCTTCAACCCCGACTTCGGGCAGGTGGAGGCCGATCCGTCCGAGGTGAACCTCAGCGCCTTCGAGACCTTCCTTTCCGAGCGGCGCCCCTTCTTCACCGAGGGCGCGGACATCTTTCGCTTCGGCATCGGCCTGGGCGATGGGGATGGCGGCAACGAGTCGCTCTTCTACTCGCGCCGGGTAGGCCGCGCCCCCCGCGGCGGCGTGGACGTGCCCGAGGGCGGCTACGCGGACCAGCCGGGGCAGACGAACATCCTGGGCGCCGCCAAGCTGAGCGGGCAGATCGGGCGCGGCTGGTCGATCGGCGTGATGAACGCCCTCACCGCCGAGGAGCGCGCCACCGTCCTGGACGCCGGCGGCGAGCGCAGCGACCAGGTGGTGGAGCCGATGACCAACTACAGCGTCATCCGCGCCCGCCGCGAGCTGAACGGCGGCAAGACGCAGTTCGGCGCGGTGACCACGGGCGTCATCCGGCGGCTGGACGGCACGGGGATGGACTGGCTCCGCTCGCGCGCCTTCGCCGGCGGCGCGGACGCGCAGCACCGCTGGGGCAACGACGTGTACTCGGCGCGCCTCTGGGTGCTGGGCTCACGCATCGAGGGGAGCACCGAGGCGATGGGGAACGCGCAGCGCTCCAGCGCGCGCTACTTCCAGCGCCCCGGCCAGAGCTACCTCCGCTTCGACTCGGCGGCCACCTCGCTGGAGGGTTGGGCGGGGAGCTACGACGTGGCCAAGGTGAAGGGGAAGTGGCAGGGCGGCTTCCTCGGCTCCGTCCGTTCGCCGGGCTTCGAGACCAACGACCTGGGCTTCCAGCGCGCGGCGGACGAGATCGTGAACGTCTTCTGGATGCAGCACAGCCAGCGCACGCCGGGCAAGGTGTTCCGCGACTGGAGCCTGGGCGGCAACGCCTGGGAGGCGCGCAACTTCGGGTGGGAGCGCAACGGGCGGGCGCTGAACGTGAACGGCTCCGCGCGCTTCCTCAACTACTGGAACGCGTGGGCCGGCGTGGAGCGCTCCTTTGGCGGATGGGACACGCGCGCCCTGCGCGGCGGCGCGGCCATCCTGGAGCCGGGCGGCCTAAGCGGGTGGATGGGCGGGAGCTCGGACAACCGCAAGCGCCTCACGGGCGACGCCAGCTTCAACTGGGGCCTGCGCGACGAGGACTCCGGCTGGCGCTACAGCGTGTCGGCCGGCCTGGGCTGGCGCCCGACTCCGTCGCTGCGCTTCTCCGCGTCGCCCTTCTACTCGCGCTACAACACGGCGTGGCAGTACGTGGATGCGCCCGAGGTGGCGGGCACGACGCGCTACGTCTTCGGCGAGCTGGACCAGCGCACGTTCGGGATGTCGGCGCGGGTGAACAAGACCTTTTCGCCGACGCTCTCGCTGCAGCTCTACGCGCAGCCGTTCATGAGCGCGGGGAAGTACGGCAGCTTCCGCGAGCCCACCGCGCCGGGCGCCGGGCGCTTCGCGGACCGCTTCACCCCGCTCACCGTCACGCGCGACGACGACGGCTACGACGCGGGCGCGTTCCGCTTCGGCAACCCGGACTTCAGCGTGCGCGACTTCAACCTGAACGCGGTGGCGCGCTGGGAGTACCGCCCGGGCTCCACGCTCTTCCTGGCCTGGTCGCACACCCGCGGCGGCTCGGACGACATCACCGACGGCCAGTTCCGCTTCCGCCGCAACCTCGACGCGCTCTGGAACACCGAGGCGGCGAACGTGGTGATGCTGAAGGCGAACTGGTGGGTGAGTTTCTGAACGGACAACAGCCTCACACAGAGGGCACAGCGGGGGACGGCAAGCCGCGGAGAACCCCTTCTGCTTTTCTCTCCGTTCCTCTGTGTCTCTGTGTGAGGCCGTCTTTCTTCCTCGATCCGTAAAAAACCATGTCGCGCGCACTCCGAACCGCCCTCGTCCTCTCCCTCGCATGGGCGGGGGCCGCAAACGCCCAGGAGCGTTATGCGCTGAGGGACGAGCGCGTGGCCGTGTACAACCTGGTGGGGGAGATGCGGGTGGAGGCGGGCTCCGGGCGCGAGGTGGTGGTGGAGGTCACCCGCGGCGGCAGCGACGCGCGCGAACTGCGGGTGGAGCGCGGCCGGGTGGGTGACGCGGAGACCGTGCGGGTGGTGTTTCCGGAAGGGCGCATCGTGTATCCGGCGATGGGGAGGGGGAGCCAGACGCAGCTCACCGTGCGCCGCGACGGCACCTTTGGCGGCGGCTGGTCGGTGGGAGGAGAGCGGGTGACGATCGCCGGGACGGGGAGCGGCACCCAGGCGTGGGCCGACGTGCGGGTGCGGGTCCCCGCCGGGCAGACGGTGGCGGTGCACCAGGCGGTCGGCCGCGTCTTCGTCAGCAACGTGCAGGGCACCCTGCGCGTGCACTCCGCCTCCGCGTCCGTGCGCGCCGAGGGGACGCGCGGCGACCTGGGCGTGAACGTCGGCTCCGGCAACGTGGAGGTGACGGGCGCTTCCGGCATCCTCAACGTGGACACCGGCTCCGGCGGCGTGCGGCTGAACGGCTTGCGCGGCTCCCGCCTGATCGTGGACACGGGGAGCGGCGGCGTCACCGGGACGGACGTCGCGGTGGAGGACGTGCGGGTGGACGTGGGCTCCGGTGCCGTGCGGCTGGACGGCGTGCGCGCCCGCGACCTCACGGTGGACACCGGCAGCGGCTCGGTGAGCGTCGCGCTCGCCGCGGATGCGCGAAACGTGAAGATCGACACCGGCTCCGGCGGCGTGACGCTGTCCGTCCCAGCCGGCTATGGCGCCGAGGTGCAGATCGACACCGGCTCCGGCGGCATCGACGTGGACGTGCCGATGACCGCCCGCACCCTGCGCCGCTCCCGCCTCACCGGCCGCATCGGCGACGGCGAGGGACGCCTCACCATCGACACCGGCTCCGGCGGCGTGCGCATCCGCGGCCGCTGAGCTTCCAAACCGGATGTCAAGCGGTCCGCCCGCGCCAACGTGCGCGGGCGGACCGTTTTGCGGACCAGGACGAGCAGCTCGCCAGGGGCGGGCCATGATCGGCTCCGCGCACTCTGCATCGTTGTGGCGTGGCGGGCGTGGGTTGTGCGAGGGGGATGCTCCACACCCAAGGATGAGCGGAGCTCCAGACCATGGTTCAACCTCCTTTCGACAACAGCTACGCGCGGCTTCCGGACCGGTTCTTTGCGCGCGTGGCGCCAACGCCGGTGGCGGCGCCGCGGCTGATCAAGGTCAACGCGCCGCTGGCGGCCGAGCTGGGCCTGGACCCGGCCTGGCTCGCCAGCGATGAAGGCGTGCAGGTGCTGGCCGGCAACCGCGTGCCCCCGACCGCGGAGCCGATCGCGACCGCGTACGCCGGGCACCAGTTCGGTGGGTTCGTGCCCCAGCTGGGCGACGGCCGCGCCATCCTGCTCGGCGAGCTGATCGACCATCGCGGAGTGCGCCGCGACGTGCAGCTCAAGGGCGCCGGCCCCACGCCTTATTCGCGGCGCGGCGACGGAAGGGCCGCGCTGGGGCCGGTGCTGCGCGAGTACCTGGTGAGCGAGGCGATGGCGGCGCTGGGCATCCCCACCACCCGCGCCCTCGCCGCGGTGACCACCGGCGAGAGGGTGCGGCGGGAGACGATGCTCCCCGGCGCGGTGTTCGCCCGCGTCGCCTCCAGCCACATCCGCGTGGGCACATTCCAGTTCTTCGCCAGCCGCGGCGACGTGGAGGGCCTGCGCGCGCTCGCCGACCACGTCATCGCCCGGCACTACCCGGATGCGGCGGGCGCGGAGCGGCCCTACCGCGCGTTCCTGGAGGCCGTGGTCCGGGCGCAGGCCGAGCTCGTCGCGCGGTGGCTGCTGGTGGGGTTCATCCACGGCGTGATGAACACGGACAACATGTCGGTCGCCGGTGAGACGATCGACTACGGGCCCTGCGCCTTCATGGACGAGTACGACCCCGGCGCGGTCTTCAGCTCCATCGACGTCCAGGGCCGCTACGCCTACGCCAACCAGCCGTCGATCGCGCAGTGGAACCTGGTGCGGCTGGCGGAGTGCCTGCTCCCCCTGCTCGCCGACACGAACGCCGCCGCGGCCGACGAGGCCAACCAGGCGCTGGACGCCTTCGCGCCGGTCTTCGAGCGGGCCTACCACGCGGGCCTTGGCCGCAAGCTCGGCCTGCTCACGGAGCGGGAGGGCGACCCGGAGCTCGCGCGCGGCCTGCTGGAGGCGATGGCGTCCGGGATGGCGGACTTCACCCTCACCTTTCGACGGCTGAGCGAGGGTGACGACGAGGGCGTGCGCAGCCTCTTCGGCAACCCCGCCGCCTTCGACGAATGGGCGCAGCGATGGCGTCGGCGGCTGCAGGAGGAGCCGGGCGACGCGGAGGCGCGCCGAGCCGCCATGCTCGCCGCCAACCCCGCCTTCATCCCGCGCAACCACCGCGTGGAAGCGGTCATCCGCGCGGCGGTGGACCGGGACGACTTCGCGCCCTTTGAAGAGCTGCTGGCGGTGCTGGCGAAGCCCTTCGAGTCGCAGCCGGGCTTCGAGCATTACATGGAGCCGCCGGCCGCGCACGAACGGGTGCACGCCACCTTTTGCGGAACGTAGGGCCTGTCACGGCACTTGCAACGTCCGCGGCCCGCTGTTCAACGGGTACGTGCGCCAAGGAGACGGTCGAATGAAATCTTCAGAAAGGTCCGTGTCGGTGTGGGAGACCACCAACCCGCAGCCGGAGTTCCCCCCGCTGCGCGGCGAGGCGGAGGCGGACGTGTGCGTGGTGGGCGCGGGGCTGGCCGGGATGACCACCGCGTACCTCCTGGCCCGCGAGGGAAAGAAGGTCGTCGTGCTTGACGACAACGGCATCGGCGGAGGGGAGACGGGGCAGACGACCGCCCACCTGGCCAGCGCGCAGGACGACTACTACCACGTCCTGGAAAAGGTGCACGGCGAGGAGGGCGCGAAGCTCATCTACCAGAGCCACCAGGCCGCCGTGGACCGCATCGGCGAGATCTCCACGGCGGAGGGGATCGAGTGCGACTACCAGCACGTGGACGGCTACTTCTTCCTGGCGCCCAACGAGACGCCCGACTTCCTGCAGACCGAGCTGGAGGCCGCCCGCCGCGCCGGCGCCACGGTCGAGATCGTGGAGAAGCTGCCGGTGCCGTTCGACAGCGGGCCGGGGCTCCGCTTCTCGCGGCAGGGGGAGTTCCATCCGCTCAGGTACCTGGAGGGGCTCGCCCGCTGCATCGAGCGCGACGGCGGGCGCATCCACACGCGCAACCACGTGCTGGAGGTGGAGGGCGGCGACAGGCCGGCGGCGCGCGGCGACGGCTTCGAAGTGCGCGCCGGGGCGGTGGTGGTCGCCACCAACTCGCCGATCAACGACCGGCTCACCATTCACACCAAGCAGGCGCCCTACCGCACCTACGTGATCGGCGCGCGCATCCCCACGGGCGCGGTGCAGCACGGGCTGTACTGGGACACGCTGGAGCACTACCACTACGTGCGGCTTGCCCGCATCCCCGGCGACCTGACGCACGAGATGCTCGTCGTGGGCGGCGAGGACCACAAGACGGGGCACGAGAACGACATGCAGCTCCGCTTCGACCGGCTGGAGGCGTGGACGCGCGAGCGCTTCCCCATCGAGCAGGTGACGCTGCGCTGGAGCGGGCAGGTGCTGGAGCCGATGGACTTCATCGGCTTCATCGGGCGCGACCCCGGCGGGCAGAAGAACGTGTACATCGCCACCGGCGACAGCGGGCAGGGGATGACGCACTCCACCATCGCGGGCATCCTGATCTCGGACCTGGTGCTGGGGCGCCCCAACCCGTGGGAGCAGCTCTACGATCCCAAGCGGAAGACGATCTCCAGGGACTCCCTGATGGAGTTCGCGATGGAGAACGCGGACGTAGCGGTGCAGTACACGGACCTGCTGCCGCTGGGCGGCGACGTGAAGTCGGCCGACGAGATCGCGCCGGGCACGGGGGCGGTGCTGCAGCGCGGGCTGCACAAGGTGGCCGCCTACCGCGACGACGATGGGAAGCTGCACGAGCACTCCGCCATCTGCACCCACCTGGGGTGCGTGGTGCAATGGAACGGGCTGGAGCGGAGCTGGGACTGTCCGTGCCACGGCTCGCGCTTTGCCACCGACGGCGCGGTCCTGAACGGGCCTGCTCCCCATCCCCTCAAGAAGCTGGACGGCGAATGACGGTACGCGCGGCGATCCTCGACATCGACGGGACCCTGATCGACAGCAACGACGCCCACGCCCAGGCCTGGGTGGACGTGGGGAAGGAGATGGGCTTCGACATCGAATTCGGCCACGTGCGCCGCCTGATCGGGATGGGCGGCGACAAGGTCCTCCCCGAGATCACCGGGCTTGAGGACGAATCGGACGAGGCGGAGAAGGTGAAGAAGCGCCGCGGCGAGATCTTCCAGGAGCGCTACCTCCCGACGCTCCAGCCCTTCCCCCAGGCGCGCGAGCTCCTGGAACGCTTCCAGGCGGACGGGATGGCGCTCGTGGTGGCCACTTCGGCCAGCAAGGACGACATGGGGAAGCTGCTGGAGAAGGCGGGGATCAAGGATCTGATCGAGGAGAAGACGTCGCAGTCGGACGTGGAGGCTTCGAAGCCCGACCCCGACGTCATCGAAGCCGCCGTGGAGAAGGCGGGGTGCCGGCCCTCCGAGGCGGTGATGCTGGGCGACACGCCGTACGACGTGGAGGCCGCGCGCCGTGCGGGCGTCCCCTGCGTCGCCCTGCGCTGCGGCGGCTGGGGCGACGAAGACCTCAAGGACGCCGTCGCCATCTACGACGACCCCGCGGATCTGCTGGCGAACTACGCGGGCTCTCCGTACGGCAACGGCGCTGCCTGACTGCAACCGCGCATCACACAGAGACACAGAGGAAACAGCAAGGAGGAGGAGGACACCGTCTGTTCCTCTGTGTCCTTGTCCGTTCCCTCTGCGGCTCTGTGTGAGATTGCTTGGAGGCGGGGCGGCTGGGCGTTACGTTTGGAAGTCGCTCCACATCCATTCGCACTAGGCGGCCGCGATGCCCGAAGAGCCCGTCGTACACAGCCATCCCGAGATCCTTGGCGGCACCCCGGTCTTCGTGGGAACGCGTGTGCCCGTCCAGGCTCTGCTCGACTATCTTGAGGAAGGCGATACCATCGACAGCTTCCTCGACGCTTTTCCCACGGTGACGCGCGCGCAGACGCTCGGTTTCCTCCAGCAGGCGACGCATGCGCTCATCGGTGGCCTCCGGCGCGCGGCGTGACCGAGCCACCTGGCGCACTCCGCCGCGTCCCTTGACGAAAATCTGCCCCGGCAACTCGCTCGAGAGTTGCCGGGGCACTTTGTTTCCACCGTGGGCAGGGAGGGTTGGAAGGGTGTCCTGAACGGCGCGCTCCCCTCCGCCGCGTGGAGGATGCGGGGTTCGACGTGTTCGTGACGGCGGACCGCAGCCTCGAGTACCAGCAGACGCTAACCGGACGATCCTACGGAGTCGTGGTCGTCTTCCCCTACCGCCTCAAGCTGGAGTATCTGCTCCCTCTCGTTCCGGCGTTGCGAGCGGCGGTGGGCGCGGTCGCTCCCGGCGAGGTCCTGCACGTCCGTCCCCGGCCCCGCGCGGAGTAGCGTCCGCGGATGCGCGGGTTACATTTCGGGCGGTCGGGGGAAGAGCCGGTCTCTTCCCCCTGGTTCGTTTTCCGGTGAAGGGCGAGAGGATGGCGACGACGCGGCGGGAGATCGAAGCGGGGCTGGGGGCGGAGGCCACGGGGCCGGTGCCGGGATGGGGGTGGACCGAGAGCGCGCTGGCGATGATGGTGCTCGTGTGGGGCGTCAACTTCGCCGTGGTCAAGAGCGCGCTGGCGGTCTTCGAGCCGCTCGCCTTCAACGCGCTGCGCTTCGTGGTCGCGTCCGTGTTCGTGGGGATCGTGCTGCGCGTGCAGGGCGCGCTCGTGCTCCCCGAGCGGCGGCACCTGGCGCGCATCGTGGCGCTGGGGCTGCTGGGGAACGTGGCCTACCAGATGTGCTTCATCCTGGGCCTGGCGCGCACCCGTGCGGGGAGCGCCGCGCTGATCCTGGCGCTCACGCCCATCCTGACCGCCTTCTTCTCGATGCTCACCGGGCACGAGCGCCCGGGGTGGCGCACCTGGGCTGGCGCCGCGCTCTCGGTGCTGGGGATCGGGCTGGTGACGGGGGCAGGCGCGCTGCTGGAGGGGCACGCCGCGCTGGTGGGAAACCTGATCCTCGTGGTCGCCGCGGCGGTGTGGGCGGTCTACACCGTGGGCGCGCGGCCCATCGTGGAGCGCTACGGCTCCATCCAGACCACCGCGTGGACGCTGTGGGTGGGGACCGCCGGCCTGGTGGTGCTCGGGACGCCCGCCCTCCTGCGCCAGCGCTGGGACATGGTCGGCGCGGAGGCGTGGGGCGGGCTCTTCTTCTCCGCGCTGTTCGCCATCGGGCTCGCGTATCTCATCTGGTATCGCGGTGTCGAGCGGATCGGGAACACGCGCACGGCGATCTTCTCCAACCTGACGCCCGTGGTCGCCATGATCGCGGCCGCGGTGCTGCTGAAGGAGAGCCCGACCGGCTGGGCCGTGCTCGGCGCCGTGTTGACGCTGGGCGGCGTGATGGTGGTGAGGGCGGACCGGTGAGGGCAAATGCCCCCTCCCCCCGGCCCCCTCCCCCGCCTGCGGGGGCGCAGGGCGGGTGAGGGGGAGAACTCCGCGCATTGCGCAGATGCCCCGTAGTAGGGGCGCGATTCATCGCGCCCGTGCCCGACTCCGCACCGCCGCCCGCTCCACCCACCGATGCCGGTAGGGGCAGACCTGCGTGTCCGCCCGCCGTCGCCCCCACCTCGACCCACGCCCGCCTCACCGTCGCTCGTAGGGGCCGCCCCGCGTGGCTGCCCGTGCCTTGCCGCACGTCGGCCCTCGCGACCCCGACCTGACGCACGCCTTCGCCCGTACGGCGCGACCGGCAGAGAACGGCGGCGAGTGCCTAGGGATGCCGGCGCAACGTGTACGGTGTTGCAGTTCACCAGCGTTGGTGAAGGGATTATTTTCGGGTTATGTTCGGTTTGATCATGAACCCTCCTCGGAGAAAAACCGCATGGCAACCATCGACCAGGTCACCATCCCGGCAGGCACGTCGACGCAACCATCGAGCTGGATGAGCGGTTCCGACATGCCCGACACCGCCGGCGCCACCGGTACGGCGCCCGCCGGATCACTGTACTTCCGCCATGATCCCACCACCGGCGCGCAGCTCGGGGTGGGGGTGTACGAAAAGGTGCCCACGTCCACCAATGGCGCCCCCGTGTGGCGCCCGCTTTCAACGCCCCACCTGATCGACGTGAGGCGCTTCGGTGCCCGCGGCGACGGGTCGGCGGACGATTCCCCCGCGTTCAATGCCGCATTCGCCGCGGCGAGGGCCGCCATCCAGTACCCCGCGGGCACGGCGGCGGTGTACGCGCCGGCTGGCACCTACCGCCTCGACTCTCCCATCAACATGACCATCGGCCAGTTCAACCTGGTGGGGGACGGGATGTGGCAGACGGTGCTCCTGGGGAACACGGGGAGCGGCAAGTGCGTCGTGGACATGACCGGCGCGGTCGGATCGTCCGTTCGCGACCTGTCGATCTTCACCTTCCAGGACGTGGGGATCACGGTGAGCGTGCCGACCCCCTCCACGTACGGCGTGGTGTGGCACCGGCACGGGAGTGGGCAGAGCTCGGAGCTGAACCGCCTGGAGCGGGTGCACGTCTCCATGCACACCAACGCGGAAGCGAACGCCGGTCAGGGCACCATCGCCCTGTACAACTGCGCGTGCGAGGGCTCCAGCGTCCGCGGCTGCGCGCTGCGCGCCGACTCCGCGCTCGTCCTGACGAACACGAACGTGACCGGGTTCAGCAGCACCCATACGACCACGCACCAGGGGAGCTCGCTCACCGTCTTCGAGGTGGACCGCGACACGTACCTCACGGGACTCGCGAAGGCGACGGTCAAGATTCACGGGGGCGCGGACTTCCGGATCGACGCCTTCCTCAACAACCAGTACAGCAGCGTCGGTCTCCCCGCGCCCTATCCCTTCGCCGTCGAGGTGGTGGGCCTGACGAACGACCTGTACCTGGGCGGGTCGGTGGAGGTGTGTCCGGTGTCGCTGGCGGTGATCGGCGCGCAGGTGCGCGGCCTGCAATATCACCATTACCACTCACATGGGGCATACAACGCGACGGCCAATGAGAACGGCCCCGCCAATACGCAATGGTTCTCCAACATCTGGCTGGACGGCGCCACCGTTCAGAACTCGGTGATCCAGCCCGTGCCGACCGCGGGAAATCAGGACGCCGGCCTGGCTCGCGGTGAGGACTTCCTGATCGACGGGGTGAACTCCCACGTGTACAGCTCCGTCATCTTCGCGTACGGTTCGCAGAACCTCCGGCTGGTGGCGGGAAGCGGCACCAGCTCGCTCCACGCGTCCACCATCCTGACGGATGGGAAGGTCGGCGACCTGGCACTCCTGGGGTTCGTGACGGTGGGCGGCCTGCTGATCGTCGGCTCCGACGGCGTGCGCGATTCGAGCGTGGGATCGTCCCGGCCGGCCGCCAACCAGGTGGCCGTGGGCAGCCAGCACTTCGACACCGTGAGTGCCCGGCCCCTGTGGAGTGATGGGACCTCCTGGCGCGACGCCGCCGGCACCGTGGTCTGACCGGCGCCGCCGGAGCGGTATCGACGGGGGCGGAGCGGGGCCGCGGATTCGCGGCTCCGCTTTCCCGTTCGATGGCGGATGCGGGCGCGGCGGCGATGGCCCGCCACGTGCCTCCCGTGGATGGGCTCCCCCGTTCGCGAACCGCCGCACCCACACCGTTCCATGCCCCCGCATCTCGTTGCAGGAACCGAGGTTGAGACCGCGGTGGAGTCCACCGGGAGACACGCGCACGACGCGTTTCAGCTCGCGTGGGTGCGCACCGGAATGGGGCGGGTGTACTGCCGTGGTGCGGTGCACGATGCCGCGGCGGGCGCGGTGGTGGCCGTCCCGGCGGGGGAGATGCACCACGGGCACTCCGTGGGCGCGGGCGGGTGGTCGTACCTGCTGATGGACGTGCGCGGGGATGCGCTCGCCCGCGTGGCGGAGGAGGCCGGGCGCGCGGCGGCCGAGCCCGCCTGGGTGGTGAGCCGCGACGCCGGGCTCGCCGCCGCCTTCGCGCGGTGGGCCCGCTGCGGCGACCCGGGGCTGGAGGGCGACACCGTGCGCTGGGCCGCCCTCGTCGCGCTGGTGTGCAGCGGCGAAGTGCGCGTGAGGAGGGAGCCGGCGGCGGTGCGGCAGGCCATCGCCTTCCTGGAGGCGCACTACGCCGAGCCCGTCCCCCTGGAGCGCCTCGCCGCGGTGGCCGGGGTGAGCCGCTTCCACCTGGTGCGCGCCTTCAAGCGGCAGGTGGGGCTGCCGCCGCACGCGTACCAGACGCAGCTCCGCGTCGCGCACGCCATGCGGATGCTGAGGGGCGGGTGGAGCATCTCGCGCGCGGCCTTCGCCACGGGGTTCGCGGCGCAGAGCCACCTGCACCGGCACTTCAAGCGGGTGCTGGGGATCACACCGGGGCAGTACGCCGCCCGCGCAAGAACGTTGAAGAGCCCGCGCTGATCCCACGGTACCATGAAGGCGTCCCGCGATCCGGCCCGTCCGGTTCGCACCCCAAGCTCCACCGCTGGAGGACGCCCGTGAGATCCCTTCCCCTGGTGCTCGCCGCCCTCGTGCTGGCCGCCTGCGCCGACCAGCCCACCGCCCCCGAGCCCGCTCCGCTCCGCACCCAGACCGTCCGCGACCCGGTGGCGGGTGTGGCGATCGACGTGCCCGCCGAGTGGCGCGTGCAGTCCGATCCGGTGCTCTTCAACACCTACGGCTTCGCCCTCTTCAACCCCGAGGGCGAGCAGACGGGCGGCCACGAGCGCTCCCCGGTGATGCGCGTGGCGCTGGCCTACGAGACGCGCCCCGAGCAGATCGAAGGGCTGGTCACCACGCTGATGGAGCGCAACCGCGACCTCGCCCCCACCCGCGGCGAGGTGATGGTGGGCGGACGGAAGGGGATCGTTGTCAGCGGGCTTCCCGGCACCGACTCGTACTCGCTGGTCTACGTGGCGGCCGGGGAGCGCGTGTACCGCATCGGCCTGTGGACGACGGAGCGCGGGCTGGACGCGCGCGCGCGCATGCTCCTCCAGAACCTTCGCCTGGAGACGCCCACCCGCTCCGTCCGGTCGCTGAACCTGGTCCCCGTGCGCGACGCGATGAACGCCGCCCCGCCCCCCGAGGTGCTGCTGGAGAGCTCGCGCGCCAACGCCGCCCGCATCGCCGCCGCATCCAACGAGGGCGGGATCGCGCCGCTGGCCGAGTACGCCGCCCCCGCGCAGGTCCGCGCCAGCGCGCAGGCGTGCGAGTTCGGGCAGCCGTCCGGCTTCTTCTGGCAGACGGTGTGGGACGCCACCAACAAGTTCTACAGCGGCTACACCACGACGTACTCCGGCACCTACTACAACATGCGCCCCGGCGACCCCGGCTGGAGCGCCATGAGCGGCAACTACGGGAGCTGGTGGGGGCAGAACTACCACATCTACAAGTGCTACACGGACCGCCTCAACCAGTACTACGCCAACGACTGGCCCGCGCACAAGAACGCCAACGTGTACTCCGCCATTCAGGGGACGGTGGAGTGGGCGGGGTGGGACTACTACGACAGCGAGGGCTACTACACCCTCGGCAACTACGTGGTGGTGCGCAACGGCGCCTACCGCGCGCTGATGGCGCACATGACCAGCCTCGCCGTCTCGCGCGGCACATCGGTGGGGATGAACACCATCATCGGCTACGCGGGGAAGACGGGCGGTCCCTGGGACGAGCACGTGCACTCGCGCGTGGCCTACGGCGAGTCGCTCACCTACAACGGCCAGCCGTACGGCGGCAACACCGTGTGGCCCACCAAGCTCCGCTGCGTCTCCTGCCGCGCCAACGACCCCGGCGACATCTACGGCAACGGCGACGGCCAGTTCGACCTCAAGGATAGCTCAGGGGCGAAGTTCTACACCCGGTTCTACCATGGGCGGTGGATGCGGGGGTAGGGGCGAGCGCTATTTGGCCGAATTTGTGCTGTCCTCTTGGCGTGCGGCGGGGGCGCACCCGCGGACTGCCTGCGGAGAGCCCCGCCGCCCGCACAGAGGAGGCAGCATGGCGAAGGCGACAGGTGGACAGGGCGGTGGGGCTCCGAAGCCGGACCGCGGTGGGAGTCAACCCGGGCTCTCACCGAACGACGACCGGAGTAACGTCAAGAACGACAACAATTCGGCGAACGCCGCTGATAAGGCGAACCAGGCGGCGCAGAAGCGTGGGGGCTGATCGGGCGCGAATCACGGAGGGGCGCGGACACTCGTCCGCGCCCCTCCACGTGTTAATCCACCCGCAGCTCCATCAGATGAGATCAGCTCAATTGTTGCGACAGCGACGCAATAATTCCCTCTTACGGGGAGTCGGCGGCAAAGTGGATCATGCTCCAAAATTATTCTTGACGTAAACAGAAACGGAGGTTATGGTGGGAGTACGTTGTTGTTCACTCCTCCCACCTGTTCCTCAGAGTCACGATGCACCTGCCAAAGTACTTGCTTTCCGCGCTCACCCTGGCGGTGGTCACGGCCACCGCGTGTGACCGCGCTCCCACCAGCTCCATCAAGCCAAGCGCACCGTCGTTCGCCACGAACGTGTCGACGGTGTGCAAGGGATCGACGGTCCCCACGGGATACGTCATCCTGTCGTACTTCAATCACTACACGTGCGGGCCGTACGGCAGCTACCCCAACGCGATGTCGATCGGGCTCCCCGCATCTCCCGAGACCATCTGTGAAAGTTCGCCGATCCCGAGCGGCCGGGTGATCACCAGCTACGGCCGGAGCTACAACTGCGATCCCTACAGCGTCACCTCCAGCAGCTTCAAGAACACGAACACCATCAAGATTCCCACGGCGACGTACGAGTACGTCTGCGACGGTTCGCCCATCCCGTCGAACTACACGACCACCACGTACCAGTACTACACCTCGTCGTGTGACCGCTACAGCGAAGGGTACAAGGGGTGGAGCAACGCCCGCGAGATCCGCAAGGTCTGACGCCTCGCACCGGGGCTACGGCAGATTAGAAAGGGCAGGGCGCCTCGTGAGGTGCCCTGCCCTTGGCGCTTGAACGAACGCTACTGGAACCCTTCTCAACGCATCCGCGCCTGATACTGCCGCCGCACCGCGATCTCCTCGCGCGTCAGTGGGCCGGGGGCGGGGACGATGAGCACCTGGCCCGGTACGATGCGGTCGCGCGACGAGAGGATGTGGCGGTTGGCGAGCCAGAGTCGCGGCCAGAACGCTCCGTCGCGGTAAGTGAGGAATGCGATGTCGACCAGGCTGCGATCGCCGGGCTGCACCGTGTAGGTGGTGTGCGGCCAGTCGGAGAAGCCGGAGGAGCCGACCTCCGCGCGGGGAGCGGGTGTCCGCGTGGCGGCGGGCGGCGCCGGGCGCGGGGCGAGGGCGGCTGCGCGCGCTGGGGTGGCGGACGCAACGGGCGGCGTTGCAGGAGGGGCAGGTACGGCGGGGCGCTCCGGCGTGCGCGGTGCGGCGGCCACGGGTGCGGGGGCCACGCGCGGCGCGGTGACGGGCGGGGTGGCGGCCACAGGAGCGGCGCCGGCGCGCACCTCGCCGCCGGCGATGATGCGGACGGGGCGGAAGCGGGGGAGGACGCGCAGCGTGACCTCGGGCGCGGCGCCGCCGGCTACGTCCAGCACCAGCGAGTCGCGCTCCAGGCGGTGGTGCGCGGGGAGCTCGGCGCGCTCCACCGCGAGCGTCCAGCGGCCGGGGCGCAGGTCGGCGACTTCGAAGCGGCCGGCGGCGTCGGTCACGCGGCGGTGCGTCTCGTCCGCGGAGGCGAGGACGACGACGGCGTCGCGCAGGCCGCCGCTCTCCACCGTGGGCGGCGGGCCGGATCCAGGGGCGGCGCCCTCCACGAAGTCGAAGACGCGGATGGTGCCGCGCAGGCGCGTGGCGTGGACGAGCGACACGTCGACGCGCGCCGTGCGGCCCCCGCGCACCTGCACCTCCGCGGGGACGGGGCGCAGAGGGACCCGCTCCAGTCCCGCCGCAAGCCGGTCGATCTCCAGCGGATGGGTGCCGGGGGCGATCCCGTCGAAGCTCCACGCGCCGCGCTGGTCGGTGAGCACCACCTGACGGCCCAGGCGCACGGGGACGCCGGTCACGCCGCGCCCGCTCTCCGCATCGAAGATTCGCCCCGCCACTCGCCCGGTCTCGCCGCCGCGCGCGACCGGGACGCCGACGGGGATCACGTAGTCCAGCAGGAGGCGGGGCCCGCCGTCCGCGCCTGCGCCAGCCCAGCGGGCGCGCGCCACCACCCGGTGCCCGCGCGGAAGATCCTGCCACACGCCCAGCTCCGCGTTCCCGGTGCGCCATGGGCCGCCGCCGCGGCTCGCCTGCAGCGTCGCCTGGATGCGGGTGGCGGTAGTGGGGCGCAGCGTCGCGAAGAGGCTCGCCAGCAGCGCGGCGCGGTCGGGGAAGAGCGCGTCGCGCGTGGAGTGCTCCACCCAGCCGGAGAGCGACTGGCGCCGGAAGTTCACCCCGCCGTGCGCGGCCAGCCGCCGAAAGGGGGCCGTCGCGAGGGGTCCTTCCACCGTCCCCACCTCTGCGCGCGGCGAGAACCAGAGCGGGCCGGCGCGGTACGTCCCCCGCAGCGCGACGGTCTCTGTGAGCTCGTCATCGCCGCGGCGCTCCTGGCGGTACTCGGCGGCGAGCAGGCTGCCATACCCGATGCTCCCCGCCAGCAGGTCGCGCGACGAGGCGCCGGCGAAGGCGGAGAGCGGGGTATCGTCGCGGAAGCGCACCGCCGTGCCGGTCAGGTGCAGCGCGCCGGCGGGGCGCAGGGTGAGCCCGGCCTCGTCCATCCGCTCGCCGGCAAAGGGGGCGGGGTAGGCGACACCGGCCATCATGTGGCGGATGAACAGCGTGGCGCGGGCGGCGCTTCCCGTCAGCAGGACCGAATGCGCCGCGCCGGAGCCCGCCGGACCGCTCCCGCTCCCGAGCTCCGCATCGAGCGCGAGCTGGCGCAGCGGGGCGAGCTGCAGGCGCGCGGAGGCGAGCGTGCCGGCATCGCGGCCGGTGCGCGAGAGGTAGTGCGCGCCCAGCGATCCGATGCCCCCCATCCCCAGCCGCGCGTGCCCGCCCCGCTCCTCCCCGGGGACGCTCCGATCGCGCACGACGAAGCCACCGGCCTCCACCCTCCCCTTCGCCACCGTGCCCCCCGCGCCGGCGCCGAAGCGCCCCGGCTGCGTGAGTGGCGACAGCGCGTACACCCCGTCGCCGAGCCGCACGTCCACGCCGCGGGCGGTGAAGCGGAGGCGGTACTCGGCCGGATCGCCCAGCAGCGAGCCCTGCGCATCGGCGGGGCGAAAGAGGAAGTCCACGCGCGACGTACCGCCGCGCACCAGCGTGCCGGACCCGGAGACGGCGGGGACCGGCGAGCCGCCCGCGCCGCTGCGGATCCTCACCTCCACCGGAAAGCGCGCGCGCGCCGCCCCGCTCCCGCCGCGCCCCACGATGTCCACCACCGAAGCCGCCGACGCAGTGGCCGCGCTGTCCCCGGTGGAGCGCGCGCGCACCTCCAGGCGGTGGGGAAGGGATGCGGAGGATGCGCGCGGCGTCGACACCCGCACCGAGACCGTCCGTGCCTCGCCCGGCGCGAGCGTGACGCGGGCGGAGTCGATGCGCGCCTCCACGCCGTGGCTGCTCGCCAGGCGCAGCGCGACGGCCTCGGGCGCGTTGCCGCGGTTCTCGATGGCGAAGCGGGCGACGTACGGCTCGCCGGCCACGGCGAAGCGCGGCGCCTCCGCCACCCGCACCGCCAGCGCGTGCCGCTCCGCCACCACCACGCGCACGGAATCGCTCCCCGGGGGGCGATCAGCGGGGGAGCGGACGCTGAGCTTCACGAAGTAGCTTCCCGCCCGCGCGTCGCGCGGCACGGCGAAGCCCACCAGGCGGACGGCGCGCGCACCCGGCGCCAGCTCCACATCCCCCTCCGGCGCGACGGGCGCCCACCCGCGGGGAAGCGCCGCGCGGGGCTGCACCACCACGCCCTTCACCCCCGCGTTGCTCACGCGGAACACCGCCGTCGCGGACTGGCCGGGGCTCACGCGGAGCGCCGCCCCATCGCGCCGCTCCACCGCCACCTGGGCGTGCGCGTGGCCGGATGCGAGCGCCGCGGCCGCCAGGAGCGCGGCCGCGGCGAAGGGGCGGGCGAGGGGCACGGTGCTAGAAGGTGACCTTGTAGCGCGCGCCGAAGACGGCGTCCTCACCGGCATCGGCCACCACCAGCGCATCGTAGCTCCCGGCGGGGATGCGTCCCAGGTCAAAGCGCTGGCGCAGCGACGTGCCCGGGTACACCAGCCCGCGCTCGCTCTCCACCCGCCCGGCCGGGGCGCCGTCGGCGGTGAACAGCTCCAGGCGCAGGGTGGGGCGGTACGCGCGGTCGCCGGTGTTGGAGACGTCCACCTCCAGCATCTTCGCGCCCCCCGCCGCCACCGTCGCTCGCGGCGGCGCGAAGGCGAGGGTGCGCTCCCCCTCGTCCGCCAGGTGCGTCACCACCTGCACGCCGAAGCGGGTGACCGTCTGGATCGACACCTCGCGCTTGCGGCCGGCGGGGCGCTGGGCGGACTCGGCGGAGCCGGCGGCGATCGGCTCCATCATCACCAGGCTCCAGAACGAGCCGCGCGGGCCGGGGGCGGGCGCCGCGGGCACGGCCACGCGGAAGCTCACCGTCCCCTCGCCGCCAGGGGCGAGCGTGAAGCGCGCGGGGCTCACCGAGAGCCAGCGGGCGTTGGAGCGCGGCGTGCTTCCCGGGTCGCCGTACTCGGTGCGCCCGTCGGAGTGGAACCCGTAGTCCGTCTGGTAGACCTTGATCTCCTGCGCGATGCCGGTGGTGTTCCGCACGCGGATGGTGCCCTCGTAGCTCTCCCCCGCGGCGGCGCTCCGCTCTTCGACGGTGCTGCTCAGGACGGCGATCTGCGCGCTGGCGTGGCGGCCTCCGGAGACGGTGATGCCCAGGCCGAGGAGTACGAGGCTTCGCTTGATCATCTGGAATGCTTCGGTGGAAGGGTTCAGCGGGGAGGGTGGGAACGGGGCGGCGCGGGATCTTCCCCGCGCCGCGCCCGGTGTCTGGATGGATCAGCTTCCCGCGACCACCGTGTAGGTGACGGTGCGGCTGGCGTTCGCCACCACGTCGGCGGCGGCGGTGGCCGAGAGGGTGTAGGTGATCACCTTTCCGCTCTCGCTCAGCTTGGTGATGCCGGTCACCACGTCCGCGCCGCTGGTGCCCAGCGCGACGGCGCCGGCGCTGGTGGCGCCGGTGGGGGCGGCCAGGTTCACGCGCAGCGTCACGTTGGCGGGCATCGCCTGGTCGATGGCGGCCGTCACCTTGGTGCCGGTCTGGTTGGTGGTGATCCCCCAGGTGGTGCTCGCGTCGCTCACGGAAGTCGGGGCCGACCCGGCGGTGGCGGCGTTGATGGTCAGCGCGCCCGGGTTGCCGGATACGCTCATCTGGTTGATCGGGTCGATGGAGAACGTCACGGTCTGCTGCTGGGCGGATGCTTCCCCGGCCGCCGCGGTGAGGGCAAGGGCGAGCGCGGCGATGGAGAGGGTCTTCGTGTTCATGGGATGCGTCCTCATTGATGGAGCGTGATGCGTGGTCGGGCGCCGTGTGAGTGGCGGGGCGATCCACGTCGGTGGGTTACGACGCCCTCTAAGGCGAGTAGCGTACCATTTTGGCCGTTTTGCGCGAAGTCGTTGTGCGTATTCGACTTGTGTCGTTTGGGCGTCCTCTGCGGATGCTGCTCAAGTCGTCCACATTCCGTACGAGGGGCGCACCGGGCGCGCCATTTTCACGCAGACACAGCGTTTCTGGACCTGTGTCGCGAAACTGGGCGGTGGTGGCGGAGGGCCCCCTCCCCCCGGCCCCCTCCCCCGCCTGCGGGGGCGCAGGGCGGGCGAGGGGGAGAACTCCGTGCGTGTGGCCGATGCCCCGTAGGGGCGCGATTTATCGCGCCCGTGCCAGGGCCTGCGTCGCCGCCCGCCCCTCGCACCGTCACCGATAGGGGCAGACCTGCGTGTCTGCCCAACCTTCCCCCAACGCGACCCATGCCCCAAACACCAATCCCGTAGGGGTGCCCCACGTGGCTGCCCGTGCCTGCCGCCGCGGCGTCGTCCGCCGCGCGCACCGAACACGCAAACCGCCCCTCTCCCAGCAGTTTGGGAGAGGGGCAGCGAGGAACGAGCGGGGAGAGGGCCCTACGTCCAGGGCCGCAGCGAGCGCGCGATTAGGCCGATGCCGCCCATCAGCAGCCCAAGCATCATCAGGGTGCTGAAGAGGGAGGTGGGCTGAAAGTAGACGTCCAGGTTCATCAGGATGCCGGCGAAGATGATGGCGACCCCCGCCACCGACAGGAGCCACCCCAGCGGGTTGCGCCCGTTGAAGAAGAGAAGCGCGACCCCCGCCATGAACGGAATCAGCGACATCCCGAACCCGCTGACCCCCCACAGGCGCCATCCCCCCGTCGTCACCACCACGCGGCTGGTGACGAGGTAGGCCCCGGCCGAGGCCATCGCCACACCCAGCAGGAAGGCGCCCACACCGCCCTCGGTGCCGCCCGCACCCCGGCCGCTCCCGGTGACATCGTCGCTCATCTCGACCTCCTGGAATGAAAGGGGCGCTACGCAGCCGCGCCGCAGTGGGAACAGAACCGCGCCGACGCGGCCAGTACGGCGCCGCATCGCTTGCAGTTGCACGGCAGGTTCAGCGGCGCGCTGCACACCGGGCAGAAGCGCCCCCCGCTGACCGGCGTTCCGCACGCACCGCACTCCGGCACCTCCATCGCGGGCACCTCCGGCGCGGGCGCGGCGACCCTGGCCTCCGGCGAGACCGCGCACGGGGTGCACATCCGCGCGTCCTCGCTCCAGCAGGCGGCGCACACGTCCTCCGCGCAGCGCGTGCACCGGTGCAGGTGACGGCGCGCCTCCCCGGCCGCGCGGGCGAGCGCCTCGTCGTGCCCGCGATCCCACGCGGGGCCGCGCGTCTCGTGAATCGCCGTGCGCGCCGCCCCGAACATCCCGCCCAGCAGCTCGTCCGCGGCCCCGAGCGCCCTGTCCAGCGCCAGCGCCCCGTGCCGCTCGAACTCCGATCTCCATTCCGTGCCGCACCGCGCGCACCGGAACGCGAACTGGAATCCCTGCGCGGTAGAGAAATCTTCGGAGGGCGTCGGAAGGCGCGGATCGGGCATGCGGGAGGCGCGGGGAGCGGGCGTCGAGGCGGGGGAGAGGGCGGGCAGACACGCAGGTCTGCCCCTACGGAACCGGGTGTGCTGGGCGATGGTCGAGGCGGGGCGGAGGGTGGGCGCGATAAATCGCGCCCCTACCGGGACGTTGGCGAAACACGCGGAGTTCTCCCCCTCACCCGCCCTGCGCCCCCGCAGGCGGGGGAGGGGGCCGGGGGGAGGGGGCACGCCCTCACGCCGCCTCCACCGCGGGCTGGCGCAGGTGCTGGGCGAGGGCGGCGACCAGCACCTGCGAAAAGGCCAGCGGCCGGAGGCGCGTCATCTCGCCCTCGGCGCCCATGTGGCGGCCCACCAGCTCGGGGCGGTAGGTGTCCGGGAAGCGCTCACCGGCCCACGCGTCCAGCGCCTCGCCGGCCAGGCCGCTCTCCACGTGCAGCACCACGCCCTCCGCTTCCTCCTCCACCCGCACGTACCCGCCGAAGCGCTCCAGCTTCCCCTGGCCGCGGATGACGTCGGCGGCGTGGCGGCGCAGGAGGACGGAGGCGCGCACCTCGCTGTCGGGCGCGTCCCACTCCGGCACCTCGTAGCGCACCACCACGTCCGCGCGCTCGGCCTGGGGCAGGACGTACTCCTTGCTGTCCAGCAGGTGCTGCGCGATGTGCTTCAGGACCTGCGCCTCGGTGTAGCCGCGCGTCTTCACGTCTCGCCGCAGCTTCCAGCGGAAGAGGAGCTCCGGCTCGGGGTAGAGGAAGACGGCCAGGTCGTACATCTCCCGCAGGTCGTCCGTGGGGAAGCCCAGCAGCCCGCGGACGATCACCACCTCGTTGGGCTCCACCACGCGCTGGGGGCCAAAGGTGCCGTCACGGTGGTCGTACGCGCGGTTGCGGATGGGGCGGCCGCGGCGGAAGAGCGCCAGGTGCTCCCTCACCAGCCCCAGGTTGTGCACGGAGGGGTGGAGCGCGGTGAGCCCCATCTCCTCGCGCTCGGCGCGGGTGAAGCGGTGGTAGTCGTCCAGCTCCAGGGTAGCGACGCGCTCTGGCCCCAGCAGCTCGCGGACCCCCTGCGCCACCGTGTTCTTGCCGCTCCCGGAGTCGCCGCTGATCCCCACGATGAAGGGGCGCGGCGCGGTGTCCGTCGGTGTGCCGTCCGTCATGGACGGGCGCCCGGGGCGCTCAGTGCGCGAATGCCGGCCATGGCATGGACCTCGTGCTTGGGTGTGGGGATGGGCTTACAGGATAGCGACGGGAGGGGGAATGGGGAATGGGGAATCGGGAATGGGGGAAAATCCGGCGCCGCTCCAACCCGTGGGAATTCCCCGGCATCTCTCGCGGCGCGGATCCCACCATTCCCCATTCCCCCATTCCCCATTCCCCTACTTGGTTTCCAGCCAATTCGTTCCCGTCCCCCACTCCACCCGCAGCGGCACGTCCAGCTGCATCGCGTTCTCCATGTGGTCGCGCACGCGGGCAAGGAGCGCTTCGGCGCCGGATTGCGGGACCTCGAAGAGGAGCTCGTCGTGCACCTGCAGGAGCATGCGGGCGCCGCCGGAGTCGCGCTTCAGCTCTTCGTGGATGCGGATCATGGCGATCTTGATCAGGTCCGCGGACGAGCCCTGGATGGGGGCGTTGGTCGCCGCGCGCTCGCCGAAGGCCCGCACGTTGAAGTTGCGGGAGGTGATCTCCGGGATGTAGCGGCGGCGGCCCGTGATCGTCTCCACGTAGCCGTGCGAGCGCCCGAACTCGATCTGCTCGTCCAGGTAGCGGCGCACGCCGGGGAAGCGCTCGAAGTACTGCTCGATGAACGTCTTCGCCTCCGCCTGCGTGATGCCCAGGCGGCCGGCGAGCGAGAAGGGGCCGATGCCGTAGATGATGGCGAAGTTGGTGGTCTTCGCCCGGTCGCGCATCTCCTTCGTCACCTCCTCCGGCGGCACGCCAAAGATGAGGGCGGCGGTCTGGCGGTGGATGTCCGCGCCGGAGCGGAAGGCCTCCACGAACGCCGGATCGCCGGAGTAGTGCGCCAGGATGCGCAGCTCGATCTGCGAGTAGTCCGCCGACACGAAGACGTTCCCCTCGGCGGGGATGAAGCCGCGGCGGATCTCCGCCCCCATCTCCGTGCGGATGGGGATGTTCTGCAGGTTGGGATCGGTGGAGGAGAGGCGGCCCGTGGCCGCCACCGTCTGGTTGAACGAGGTGTGGATGCGCCCCGTCTCCGGGTTCACCATCACCGGCAGCGCCTCCACGTACGTGCCGCGCAGCTTTTCGAGCTGGCGGTACTTCATGAGGAGCGTGGGAAGGGTGTGCCCCTGCGCCGCCAGCGCCTGCAGCACGTCCACGTCGGTGGAGGCGCCCGTCTTGGTGCGCTTGATGATGGGGAGCCCCAGCCGCACGAAGAGGATCTCGCGGAGCTGCAGGTTGCTGCCGATGTTGAACTCCGTCCCCGCCTCGGCGTAGATCTCCCTCTCCACCTCGCGCAGCTTGCCGACCAGCTCCTCGTTCATCCGCGCGAAGAAGGGCTCGTCGATGCGGATGCCGGCCCACTCCATGTCCGCCAGCACCTCGATCAGCGGCATCTCGATGTCGCGGAACAGAGGCTCCAGGTGCAGCCGCTCCAGCTCCGGCCCGAAGCGCTCCGCCAGCTGCAGCGCGATGTCCGTGTCCTCGCAGGCGTAGTCGCGCGCGGCCTCCAGCTCCACCTCGGCAAAGGGGATCTGCGCCTTCCCCTTGCCCGTGACCTCGTCGTAGGTGGTGGTCTTGTAGTCCAGGTGCTGGAGGGCGAGCGAGTCCAGCCCGTGCTCGCGGCGCCCCGGCTCCAGCAGGTAGCTCGCGATCATCGTGTCAAAGTCCACTCCCCTGAGGTCGATCCCGGCGCGGCGGAAGACGAGGAAGTCGTACTTCAGGTTCTGCCCCACCTTGCGGATCGTCGGGTCCTCCAGCAGCCGGACAAGCGGCTCCACCTCGTCCGAGTGCAGCGGCGGGAGGTTGCGGACGGTCTCGGGCGGCACGTCGCCCACCTCCAGCTCCCCCTGCGACCGCGTGCGGTGCCCAAAGGGGAGGTAGAACCCCTCGCCGGGGACGATGGAGATCGAGATCCCCGCCAGGTCGGCGCGCATGGGGTCGGTGCTGCTCGTCTCCGTGTCCACCGAGAAGCGGCCCGCGGCGCGGGCGGCCTCCACCAGGGCGTGCAGCTCGGAGACCTCCTGAACGAGCTGGTAGTCGGCCACGGGGCGCGGCTCCTCCGCCTGCTCGGGGGCGGGGCCGGCCCAGTCGCGCACCAGCGTGTGGAACTCCAGCGCCAGCATCAGCTCCTTGAGCGCCGGGCGGTCCGGCTCCTTGCGGCGCAGCGCCTCCACGTCCAGCTCCACCGGCAGGTCGCGGCGGATGGTGACGAGCTGCTTGGAGAGGAGCGCCGCGTCGCGCGAGGCGATGAGGGCCTCGCGGGCGCGCTTCGCCTTGATCTCGTCCACGTGCTCCAGGATGCGGTCCATCCCGCCGAATTGCTCGATCAGCTGCACCGCCGTCTTCGGCCCGATCCCCTGCACCCCCGGCACGTTGTCCGACGCATCGCCGATCAGCCCCAGGTAGTCCGTTACGTGCTCGGGAGAGACGCCCAGCCGCTCGTGCGCGTTGCGGGTGTCCACCCACTCCTCGTCCACCGCCTGCGGCCCGCCTCGCCCCGGGTTCAGCAGACACACGCCGGGGCGGATCAGCTGGTAGAAGTCCTTGTCGCCCGATACGATGACCGTCTCCAGCTCCGCCGCGCACGCCTGCTCCGCCAGCGTGCCGATCACGTCGTCCGCCTCGTAGCCGGGGAGCTCCAGGATGGGGATGCGGAACGCCTCCACGATCTGCCGGATGCGCGCCAGCGAGCTCTCCAGCTCCGTCGGCATCTTTTCGCGCGTGGCCTTGTAGTCGGGATAGATGACGTGGCGGTCCGAGGTGCCGGCGTCGAACACCATCCCCAGGTAGTCGGGCTCGTGCTGCTCGATCACCTTGATGAGGAACTTGGTGACCCCCCACGCCGCCGAGGTGTTCTCCCCCTTCGACGAGATCAGCGGGCGCGAGATCAGGGCGAAGAATGCGCGGTAGATCAGCGCGTAGCCGTCGATCAGGTACAGGCGGGGGCGGGTTTTTTCGGGCTTGTCCACGGCGGGCCGGGGTCGGGATGTGCGGTTCGCGCGCGGGGGCGCGGTGCTCGGCGGCAATGTACGCCGGGGGCCGGGCGGGGAAAAGCGCTGGCTTGCTTCCTGCCACCGGAGGGGCGCGCCGCCTCGCGAGGCGGGCTACGGGCAACATCCACGCAGCACAGGAGGAAGGTACCATGAAGAAGCAGATGCTGGGGCTCGCCCTCGTGCTGGCGATCGCGCCGGCCGCGTACGGCTGCCGCACCGCCGCCACGGTGGGCGCCGGGGCCGCCGCGGGTGCGGCCGCCGCCACGCAGGTCAACCAGAACGCCGAAGCCACCATCAACGCCCCCATCGCCACGGTGGACAGCCGCGCCCGCGCCGCGCTCCAGATCCGCGGCATGACGATGACCGAAGCCGCGTACGAAGACAACGCCACCGAGCGCGAGTACGAAGCCACCCAGGGCGACAACGTGGCCCACATCAAGCTCGTGGCGAACGGAACCAACAGCACGCGCGTGGCCGTCTCGTACCGCCGCGGCGCCCTGGACTACAGCAAGGACGAAGCGCAGCAGATCCTCCGCATCATCCAGAACACCCGTTAAACTGCGCCTCACACAGAGCCACGGAGGGGAACATAAGAGAACGGAGAGAACCGCATAACGCAGTTCTCTCCGTTCTCTTTCCGTGCCCTCTGTGCCTCTGTGTGAGGCTCTTTCAGCAGTACTGCTCGAACGCGTTCTTGAGGTCCGCCGCGATCTGGTCGGCGCTGCGCCCCTCGATCTGGTGGCGCTCCAGCATGAACGCCACGTCACCGTCCTTGAGCAGGGCGATGGAAGGAGAGGACGGCGCGTAGCCGTGGAGGTAGCCGCGGGCCACCTGCGTCGCCTCGGTGTCCTGCCCGGCGAAGACGGTGGCGAGCTTGGCGGGCTTCTTGTCGCCCTGCAGCGCCATGGCGACGGCGGGACGGGCGTTGCGCGCCGCGCATCCGCACACCGAGTTCACCACCAGCAGCGTGGCCTCCTGCGTGTCGCCCAGCGTCTGCTCCACGTCCTGCTTCGTCTTCAGCTCCTGCACCCCCAGCCGTGTCAGCTCCGCGCGCATCGGCGCCACCAGCATCTCGGGATATGGCATCGTTTTGACTCCTCGTTGGACAGATGGTTCACTGCTGTACGAATATGGGACAGCCGGGCATAATGCGCCAGGGGTCATACGGGGCGTCGCATCAGATTCGAGCGCGTTCAGTCACCCTGACGCCGCGCTCACCGCGCGTTCGGCACCCACGGCACGTCTTCGACACCGGCGCGGCGGTTGGCGAGGCGGGCGAGGGTGAAGAGGAGGTCGGAGAGGCGGTTGAGGTAGACGATGACACCCTCTTCGATGGTCGCCGTGCGCGAGAGCGAGACGACGCGCCGCTCCGCCCGGCGGCAGACGGTGCGCGCCAGGTGCAGCGCGGCAGCCGCGGGCGACCCGCCGGGAAGGACGAAGCTCTTGAGCGGCTCCAGCTCCTCCTCCGCGCGGTCGATCCACGCCTCCATCTCCGCCACACGCGCGGGATCGAGCTGGGGGATCCACGGGTTCTCGCGCCCGCCATCCTCCGCGGCCGGCGTGGCCAGCCGCGCCCCGAGGGTGAAGAGGTCGGCCTGCACCAGCCGCAGCCCCGCCACGATGTCCGTGTCGTCCGATGCGGCCAGGGCCATCCCCAGCACGGAGTTGAGCTCGTCCACGTCGCCGTAGGCCTCCACGCGGGCGTCGTCCTTGGCGACGCGCATCCCGCCGAAGAGCCCCGTCTCGCCGCGGTCGCCGGTCCTCGTGTAGATCTTGAGCGTCATCGGGATCGAGCCGGTTCGAGGGCCCAGAGCGCGGCGCGCCCCAGGCTCCATTCAAGCCACAGCAGGCGTCGCAGCACCTTGCGCGGGGTCCACTCCTCGCCCTCCAGCACCAGCCGGGTGCCGCGCCGCTCCGCCGGCAGGTGCCCCAGGTGCTGGACGACGAGGGCCATCGCCGTGTCCAGCCGCGCGACGGTCAGCTCGGGCGTCTCCGCCATCGGCGTGGCGCCGAGGCGGCTGAGGAGCCACCACTGCGCGCGGGCCAGCTCGTCCAGGATCTGACGCACCGTCCATCCGCCCTCCGCGGGCACGTCCAGCTCCGCGTCCGGTCGCCGGCGGATGCGCGCCAGCAGCAGCCCCCGCAGCTCGCCCAGCCGGTGCACGCCGGACTGCAGCTCCGCCTCCCCCAGCGCCGGCAGGTCCGCCGCGAAGCAGGCGACGGTCTCGCCCTCGCCCACACGCGCCTCCGTCTCCAGCCACTCGTCCACGGCCACCTCCAGCTCGGCATCGTCCTCGGGCACCGGCTCCCCGATGAAGGCCATGAACTGGAGCCACTGCTGGAGCGCCGCCGCGAAGTTCTGCACCGCCGCCTCCGCCGAGCTCCCCGGCGCCGCGCACCCCGGCAGGTTCAGCCCGTGCGCCAGGAATCCCCCATCCGCGCCCTCCTCCACCCCCACGGCGAAGCGTCCTTCCATGTGATCTCCCAGGTCCAATGCCCCCTCCCCCCGGCCCCCTCCCCCGCCTGCGGGGGCGCAGGGCGGGCGAGGGGGAGAACTCCGCTCGCCGCGCCAAACCCGTAGGGGCGCGATTTATCGCGCCCGCCCTTCGCCCCGCCTCGACCCCCGCCCACCGCGCCGACTCCGCTCCCCCTCGCGCAGGCTGTTTTTGGGGGAGGGGGATGCGTCGCGGAGCGACGCTGGGGGTGAGGGCCCCTTACACCACCGCCCCCTCCACCAGCTCCAGCGTCCCGGCGTCCGCATCCAGGCGCGCGCGGATGCCCATGGGCAGCGTCCAGTTGTCCTCGACGTGGCCGAAGGGGAACCCCATCGCCACCGGAACGCCCAGCCCACCGAGCAGGTCGTGGATCACGTCCGCGGCGGTGGGGGTGTCGGGCCGGCCCGCGTCCGGCATCTCGCTGATGGCGCCGATGGCGATGCCGGCCACCCGGTCCAGCACCCCCGCCAGGCGCAGCTGCGACAGAAGCCGGTCCAGCTTGTACGCCGCCTCGCCGACCTCCTCCAGAAAGAGGATCGCGCCCTCCGCGCGGATGGCGTACGGCGTGCCCACCATCGACGCGAGCAGCGACAGGTTCCCTCCCAGCAGCGGCCCCTCGGCGACGCCGGGCGCGATTGTCTCCGCGCGGCCGGGGCCGTCCTCGGGGAAGGGGAGGGGGCCGGCCGGGGCGTCGACCGCAAGGACGCGGAAGAGGGCGTCGCGCGAGAAGTCGTTGAAGACCACGGTCGCGGGGTGCGGGCCGTGAAAGGAGACGAGCCCCAGGCGCTGGATCGCGAGGTGGATCGCGGTGTTGTCGCTGTACCCGATCACCGGGCGCGGCCGGGCGGCGAGCGCGTCCCAGTCCAGCCGGTCCACGATGCGCATGACGCCGTAGCCGCCGCGCAGGGCCCAGATCGCGTCGTTGGATGGATCGCGCAGCGCGGCGTTGAAGTCGGCGGCGCGCGCGTCGTCGTCGCCCGACAGGTAGCCGACGCGGCCGCGGGCGTTCTCCCCGACGACGGGCTCCCATCCCCAGTCCGAGACGCGGGCGGCGGCGCGCTCCACGGCGCCGGGGGCGAGAGGGCCGGCGGGGGCTACGAGCGCCACGCGCGAACCGGCCCGCAGGCGGGGCGCGAGGATCATCGCGCGCCCTCCGCGAAGGCGAGCACGCCGAGCGCCCCCGCGGCCAGGGCGGCCCCGGCCAGGTACGGCGCCGAGATCCCCAGGTGGGCGAAGGCGAACCCGCCCCCCATCGGCCCCGCCACGCGGCCCAGCGCGCCGATCGACTGGTAGACGCCCAGCACCTTCCCCTGCTCTGCGGGCCCGGCGGCGCGCGACACCCACGACGACAGCGCAGGCGACGCCGTCCCCTGACCGAAGGCGAGCGCGGCGAGCGCCATCCCCAGCGCGGCGAGCGAGGGCGCCACGGCGAGCGCCCCCATCCCCGCGGCCAGCACCGCCAGGCCGAGGATCGCGGTGCGGCGCTCCCCCAGCCGCCGCGTCAGCCGCCCCACGCCCCATCCCTGCGCCAGCACGGAGATGAGCCCCAGGTAGGCGAAGAGGAAGGCGACCTCGCGCGGCCCCATCCCCCAGCGCTGGTACGCCCAGAGCGAGAGCGTCGCCTCCGCGCCCGCGAAGGCGAGCGTCAGCAGGAGCGCGGCGGAGTAGGGCGCGCGCAGGCGGCGGTCCGTCCACCCGCGCAGGCGGGCGGCGAGGCCGGGTGTGCGCGGGGCGGTGTCGCGCGCCTCGGGCGGGAGCGATTCGGGAAGCCACCAGAGCGCCAGCAGCGCGTTGACCAGCGTCAGCGCCGCGGCGACGAAAAAGGGCACCGCCGTACCGAACCCCGCCAGCGCCCCGCCGATCGCCGGCCCCAGGATGAAGCCCAGGCCAAACGCGGCGCCGATCATCCCCATCGCCTTCGCGCGCCGCTCGGGGGCGGAGACGTCGGCCACGTACGCCTGCGCCACGCCCACGTTGGCGCCCATCAGCCCGCCCAGCGCCCGCGCCGCCAGCAGCGTCGCCACGCTCCCCGCCAAGCCGCAGAGCAGGTACGAAAAGGCCGATCCGAACAGGCCCACCAGCAGCACGGGACGTCGCCCGAAGCGGTCGGAAAGGCGCCCCCAGGCCGGCGCGAAGAGGAACTGCATCGCCGAGTACACGGCCAGCAGCGACGCCACCGCCACCGCCCCGGCGCCGAACCCCTGCGCGTACAGCGGGAGGAGGGGGATGACGATGCCGAACCCCACCAGGTCCAGCAGTACGGTGACGAAGACGATGGCCAGGGGCGAGCGCCGGCCACCCATCGCCGGGGGCGCGGCGGAGGGCGCGCTCAGGCGGCGGGCGGGCGCGGGCAGTACGGATCGGGTCACGACCAGGGTTCCATCTCGCTGCGTGCGGCGGGGCCGCGGGGTCCTTGGCCTCCCGGCGGGAGGGGGAAAGCGGCCGGGAAGATACCGCCGCGGGCGTGGCGAGACAACGACTTGCGGAGCCATGGGTGGCACGGTGCGTGCTGCGCGGCTACGTTCATCCATCGAACGATCCAGCCACACCGGGAGCGCTTTGATGAACGACGTGATCGAGACCGCGGACGCCCTCCACGCGAGCGCCAACCGCCTGTACTGGCGCAGCCGCGACTCCGTGGACGCCCTCGCCGCGCGGCTGGGGATGAGCCGCCACGCCTTCTACCAGTCGATCCGCCCGGAGCCCGCGGGCCGCGCCTGCGCCGCGTGCGGAGGCGTGCTGGAGTTCGCCAACCGCACCGCCCGGCAGACGTCGCGCGCCCGCTGCGCCGGCTGCGGCGCCGCCGAGCGCGTGCCCCGGCCAGCCGTCCAGTCGGTGGTCGTAGAGGACGTGCTCCCCGCGCCGCCCCCGCCGCCGAGCGTGCGCCCCAGCTTCCGCGGGTGGAACCTCTCCCGCTGGCGCCGCGAGCTGGCCGCCGTCCCCCGCGAGCGCGCCGCGATGGTGGGTGGCGCGGCGGCGCTGGGCGTGGCCGCGGGCGTGCTCGCCCTGGAGCTCCTCAACCCGTCGCGCTGGTGATGCCGGCGGACGTGTCGCGCACGGATGCGCTGCGGAAGATGGCCACCGCGCACCCCGAGGACCCCCGCCCCCGCTTCGGCCTGGCCCTGGAGTTCGAGCGCGCCGGCGACTGGGAGTCCGCCGCCGCCGAGCTGCGCGCCTACCTGGGCCTGGCGGACGACGAGGGGAACGCCTTCGGCCGGCTGGGCCACGCCCTGCTCCAGCTCGGCCGCGACGAAGAGGCCCGCGAAGCCTATCGCCAGGGCATCGCCGCCGCCGAGCGCCACGGCCACCCGACGATGGCGATGGAGTTCGAGGAGGTGCTGGATGAGATGGGGTAGGGGGGAATGGGGAATGGGGAATGGGGAATGGGGAATGGGGAATGGGGAATGGGGCTAGGGCGCGAGGAGGCGTGCGCGGAGAGAGCGGAGCATCTTGCTGACGCGCGTCAGCAGGGCTAGCTCTGCGGCGACCCGTTCCTCGGTGACATAGCCGAGCCGGATGGCGATCAGGAGGAAGGTCTCGATTTCGGCGAGTGACCCCTTTGCGATCGAGAGGAAGGCGGCGTAGTCTTTTCGAGTAGACCGGGAGTTACCCTCTGCAATGTTCGCCGGCACGGACACGGCGGCTCGCCGGATCTGCGACGTGAGGCCGAACCGCTCGTCGGAAGGAAATTTCGCGGATGCGCGGTATATATCCACGACGAGATCCATCGCCAACCGCCAGACATCCAGATCCCGGTGCGACGACACGCGGTTCATCTCTCCTCCATTCCCCATTTCCCCATTCCCCATTCCCCTTTCCTTGCTGTTCACACCCCTGCCGCGCACCCCGCCCGCGTCCTCACCAGTTGCTCGATCTCGAAGGCGATCGACTCCACCGAGCGGGTGTCGGCGGGGATGGAGACGTCGGCGAGGCGGTAGAGGGGCTCGCGCTCTTCCATCATCTGCGCGATGATGGGAGCGGGGTCGTCCAGGTCGCGAAAGGGGCGGGCGATGGTGTCCTCGCGCAGGCGGCGAATCGTCTCGTCCACCGACACGCGCAGCCACACCCGCAGCGTCTCGGCGCCCAGGAGGCCCAGGAGCTCGGGGCGGGTGATCCAGCCGCCGCCGGGCGACATCACCAGGCGCCCCGCCGAAGCCGCCTCGTGCGTCAGCGCCGCTTCCCTCTCGCGGAAGCCTTCCTCGCCCACCTCGGCGATCAGCTCCTTGACGGTACGCCCCTCGCGCTGTTCTATCTCCACGTCGAAATCCAGGAAGCTCCATTCCAGCCGGCGCGCCAGCGCGGCGCCCACCGTGCTCTTCCCCGACGTCATGTAGCCCAGCAGCACCACCCGGTGCACGCCCGGAAAAGGGGGGATGTCGGACTCGCGTCTTCCCATGCTGCCTCCGTTCAGGGTCCGCGGCTCGCCCCACGCACGATGCAGACCCGTCGCGGGAATTTGCCGAAGATTTGCCGAACCTAAAGTGCGCGCCGGTGTAAGGAACTGGAGTCCTAAGTGCTAAGTGCTAAGTCCTGAACTGCTGTTTCAGCACTTAGGACTCAGCACTTAGGACCAAGCACTTGGGACTACCCGCTCGAACGCCGCCGGACCGGATATACACAGGCCCCGATGATCGCCACCACCACGCAGCGCGACCGCATCCTCCCGCGGCTGATCGAAGACGAGATGCGCGAATCGTTCATCGACTATTCGATGAGCGTCATCGTGCAGCGCGCCCTACCCGACGTGCGCGACGGGCTGAAGCCGGTGCACCGCCGCATCCTCTTCGCCATGCACGAGGCGGGGCTCAGCCCCACGCGGCCTTACAAGAAGAGCGCGACCGTCGTGGGCGACGTGCTGGGCAAGTACCACCCGCACGGCGACACCGCGGTGTACGACTCGCTCGTGCGCATGGTGCAGGACTTCTCCCTCCGCTACCCGCTGGTGGACGGGCAGGGGAACTTCGGCTCCATCGACGGCGATGCGGCCGCCGCCTACCGATACACCGAGGCGCGGCTGTCGCAGATCGCCACCGAGATGCTCGCGGACATCGACCGCGACACCGTCGACTTCGCCCCCAACTTCGACGATCGCCTCAAGGAGCCGCGCGTCCTCCCCGCGCGCCTCCCCAACCTGCTGGTCAACGGTTCCAGCGGCATCGCGGTGGGGATGAGCACCAACATGCCGCCGCACAACATCGGCGAGGTGGTGCGAGCCGCCATCCACCTCCTCGACCATCCCGAGTGCACCGTCGCGAATCTGATGGAGCACGTCCCCGGCCCCGACTTCCCCACCGGCGGCCTGATCGTGGGGAAGCAGGGGATCCGCGACGCGTACGAGAAAGGGCGCGGGCGCGCGGTCATGCGTGCCGCCTACTACCGGGAGCAAAAGCGCAGCGGCAAAGAACAGATCGTCATCACCGAAATTCCGTACGGCACCAACAAGTCGCGCATCATCGAGCAGATCGCGGAGCTCACGCGGGTGGGCAAGGTCGCCGACATCTCGGACCTGCGCGACGAGAGCGACCGCGAGGGGATCCGCGTCGTGATCGAGCTGAAGCGCGGCGCCAGTGCGGAAAAGGTGATGGGGCAGCTCTTCAAAGCGACGGCCCTGCAGACCACGTTCGGCATTATCGCGCTGGCGCTGGACAACGGCGTGCCGCGCGAGTTCTCGCTCAAGGAAATCCTGGAGCGCTTTCGCGACCATAGAATCGACGTCGTTATCCGCCGCTCCAGGTGGGAGCTGGACAAGGCGCGCGACGAGGCGCACGTCCTCCGCGGCCTGCTGATCGCGCTCAAGCGCATCGACGACGTGGTCTCCATCATCCGCGGGTCCCGCAACCGCGAGACGGCGGCGCGCAAGCTGGAGAAGGAGCTGAAGCTGGACGAGCGCCAGGCGGAGGCCATCCTCAACATGCGCCTCTCGCGCCTCACGCAGCTCGAAGGCAAGGAGCTGCGCGAGCGGATGGCCGAGCTGGACGCCCGCATGGCGCAGCTGGAGGAGCTCCTGGCCTCCCCGGCGCTTCAGGCCGCCGAGGTCCGCGGCGAGCTGCTGAAGCTCACCGAGGAGTACGGCGACCCGCGCCGCACGCAGCTCTTTGAGAATGAGAGTGAGGTCAAGATCCAGGACCTGAGCGCGGCCGAGGAGGTAGTGGTCACGGTCTCGCGCGAGGGGTACGTGCGGCAGATCCCGATGGCGGTCTACCAGCGTGCCGCCAAGCGAGGGAAGGGCCTGTCGATGGAGCAGTATGAAAACGACTACATCCAGCGCTTGTTCGTGGCCAGCACGGAAGACACGCTCCTCTTCCTGAGCACGGATGGGCGCGCCTTCGGCCTGGCCGTGCGCGACGTGCCGGAGAGCAGCGGGCGCGGCAAGGCGGTGAAGCAGCTCTTCGAGGGCGCGCGCAACGCCCGCATGGCCGCGGTGCACAGGGTGCCGGAGTTCCGTGCCGACCGCTTCGTCCTCTTCGCCACGGCGGAGGGGACGGTCAAGCGCACCTCGCTGGACCAGTACTCCCGCGCCCGCGGCGGCATCGAGGCGATCACGCTCAAGGCCGGCGACCGCGTGGTGGACGCGCGCATCACCGACGGCGAGCACGAAGTGGTGCTGGCGGGCGCCGGCGGGCGCGCCATCCGCTTCGACGAAGGCGAGATCCCGCTGCAGGGGCGCGTCTCGCAGGGGGTGCGCGGGATCAAGCTGCGCGGGCAGGACCGGGTCGTGGGGATGGCGGCGTTGCGCCACGAGGCCGAGGTGGTGGCCGTCACCGAGCGCGGTTTCGCCAAGCGCGTCCCGCTCGCCGAGCTCCCGCTGCAGAAGCGCGACGGCCAGGGCAACGCCATCCACACCCCGGGCAAGGAGATGGGGACGCTGGCAGGCCTGCGCGACGTGCACGCGGGCGAGGACCTGATGGCGGTCACCGCCGTCGGCCGCACGCTGCGTATCAAGACCGACGCCGCCCCCCTCGGCACGCGCATGTCCGAGCCGGAGCGCACGATCGCCGTCTCCGCCCACGACCGCGTCGTCGAGATCACCCTCCTCGCCGAGCGCGAACCCAAAGCCGGCGACGATGACGGCGCCGGTCCCGATGGCGCCCCGCCGCTCGTCGTCGACGGCGAGGAGACCTCGCTCACCGGCCCCCTCCCCGACGAAGCCGCGCCCGCGGAGCCGGAGGAATCCCCCGGCATCGTCAACCGTGTGGTGGACCAGGTGACGGGCGCCGCGGCGAAGGTGCTGGACCTCTTCGGGTAGCGGAGCGCGGGCCCCCACCCCCGCTCGTCACCTCGCGGCCCCTCCCCCAATAACTACCTGGGGGAGGGGCGTACGCGTAGATCCACGCGTGGCGCAGACGTCCCGTAGGGGCGTGATTCATCACGCCCGTGTCCGGGGCCGCCCGTGCCCTTCACGCAGCCGGTGCCAGGACGCGCAAGCACAGGTTAGATTCGCGCATCCAACCACCACAAACGTTACGATGTCGACTCACATAGATACCAACAGCGGCGCCCTCACCGCCGCCGAAGCGCTTCGCGAGCACGGCCACCGCCTGATCGATCAGATGGCAGACTACCTGGCCACGGTGGACGAGCGCCCCGTCTCCACACCGCACGCGCCGGGCGAGCTGGCGCGCCGCTTCGCCGAGCCTCTCCCGCGCGACGGCCGACCCGCCGGCGAGGTGTGGGACGCCGTCTGGGAGAACGTGGTGGGCGACGCGATTCACTTCGCCAACCCGATGTACATGGGCCACCAGGTGGCGCCGCCGCTACCCCACGCGGTGCTGGCGGATGCGCTCGCGTCGCTCCTCAACCAGTCGCTCGCCGTGTGGGAGATGTCGCCAACGGGCACGCTGGTGGAAGCGCAGGTGATGCGCTGGCTGGTGTCCGCCGCCGGCTTCCCCGCCACGGCGGAGGGCACGCTCGTCTCGGGCGGGAGCGTGGCGAACCTGACGGGGCTTCTCGCCGCCCGCGAGGCGCGCTTCCCGGGGAGCTGGACGGACGGAGTGGCGCGCACCGCCGATGCGGAGCGCGCCATCCTCCTCGTATCCGGCCACTCGCACTACTCCGTGGAGCGTACCGCGGGGCTGATGGGGCTGGGGAGCGAGGCCGTCGTCTCCGTCGCGGACCGCGGCGGGAAGATGGACCCCGCGGCGCTCCACGATGCGCTCCGCACGCTGAAGCGCGACGGGCGCATCCCCTTCGCCGTGAGCGCCACCGCCGGCTCCACCGCCACGGGCCTCTTCGACCCGCTGGACGAAATCGCGGACGTGTGCGCGAGCGAGGGCGTGTGGATGCACGTGGACGGCGCCCACGGCGCGTCGTTCCTGCTCTCGGGCGCGCTGCGGCACCTGGTACGCGGCATCGAGCGCGCGGACTCCATCGCGTGGGACCCGCACAAGATGATGTGGATGCCCATGTCCACCGGCGCAGTGCTGGTGCGCGACGGGCGCCACCTGGACGCCGCCTTCCGCCAGAAGGCGCCGTACCTCTTCCACGTCCGCCCCGGCGAGGACCGCTCCTGGGACGCGGGGCGGATGACGCTGCAGTGCTCGCGCCGCTTCGACGCGCTGAAGCTGTGGGTATCCCTCCAGCACTACGGCGCGGACCACTTCGCGGGCCTGCTGGAGACGACGGTTCGCACTACGCACTCGCTGCACGCGAGGCTGGCCGCCGCTCCGGACTTCGAGGCGGAGCACGCGCCCGAGTCCAACATCCTCTGCTTCCGCCACCTACCCGAGCGCGGCGACGACTTCCAGTCCGAGCTCCGCCGCCGCTACAACGAGAGCGGCGCCGGCTGGATCACCACCACCGTCCTCGACGGCCGCCGCGTCCTGCGCGTGACGCTGATAAACCCGCACACCGCCGGCGAGCACCTGGACCGGCTGCTGGACGGGCTCCGCGAGGTGGGGCGGGGGATCGTGTAGGGGCGGGCTCCCCCTCTCCCCGGCCCTCTCCCCCGCAAGCGGGGGAAAGGGTGCACTCCGCCCGGTCTCCAGCATCGTCGTGCGGGCGCAATTCATCGCGCCCGTGCTAAAACCTGCTCCGCCGGTTGTCACGCCAAATACCTTGTAGGGCCAGACCTGCGTGTCTGCCCGCCCTTCTCGTATCCCGGAGATCATGGCCAGCAAATTCCTCTGCCGGTGCGGAGAGACCATTCGCACGAACCTGTACGAGGGTCACGGCCTTCGCCTGCTCGTTCCCGAAGAGCTCACTGACATCCCGGACCTCGTCTCCAACGAGCAGGCCCAGGCCCACGTAAGCGATCTAGTCAACGCGGCCCTGGTCGTAGCAGAGTGTCCGAACTGCAAGGCGCTTGCTGTGATCGACCAGGATCACCGCATCACTTTATACACGCCTCTCCCATAGCCCGCAGCGACGCCGCGGCCCACGCATCTCTCGAAACAAGCGGTCTCCTAGGGGCAGCCCCTCCTCGTGCCCGTGCGCGCCCCTGTGCCGTCAGCGCCCACACACAGACGCAAACATCCGCTCTCTCGCGTCTTCGCCCGTATCCGAGCACCAGGCGCCGGAGTGGGGGAAAGCACGGGCCGCCACGTGGGGCTGCCCCTACCAAGTGCGGGGTCCGGGAGGCAGAGGTCGCGGCGCGGAAGGTGAGGGCGAGGGGCGGAGTGCACCCTTTCCCCCGCTTGCGGGGGAGAGGGCCGGGGAGAGGGGGAGCCCGCAGCGCACCAACGCATCCGGCCCGCCACGACACTGTCGCAGCGGGCCGTCCTCCTATTCCCCATTCCCCATTCCCCTCTCCTACCGGTCCCCCAGCGCCGCGATGTCGCGCGACCGCAGCGCCCCGCCCGCCCCTAGCAGATCGATCACCCGGTCCGGCGAGGGCTGGTACTTGAGCGCGATCGCCCGCATCCCCAGCAGCAGGTTCACCGTCACCAGCGTGCCGGGAAGCTCGCTGCGGTCCAGCACCGAGCGCAGCTGCGCCTCCGCCCCCTCGGCGAAGTTGCGCGCGACGATCACCAGCGTGTCGGGGAGCTCCTCGACGGCGGCGGTGACGGCCTTCATGGCGGAGCCGCCGAGCGTGAACGACACCTGCGGGTAGGCGAGCACCACACCCTGGCGCTCGCCGTGGCTGAAGCGGATCGCCTGCTCGGGGCCGAGCGCGTCCAGCCGCGCGTCGCCCGTCAGGTCCTCCACCACGCGGCCCACCCGCGCGCGGAACTCGTCGGCCGCGGTGTCGCCGCGGAGCGAGAGGGAGCGGAGAGACTCGGCGAACACCCGGTCCGCGTCGAAGCCGCGAAAGGCGGGGAGGAGGCGCGCGGCGGTCGCGCGGTCCACCCAGCCGGTGCCGGCCAGGGCGTCCAGGAGCGCGGCGCCCTCCAACTGCGGCGCGCGCGCGGCCACCCAGCGGAGCGCCTGCTCCATCCGCGTGGCATCGTCGCCGCCGGGCGCGAGCGTGAAGCCGGCCGGTGCCTCGAAGATCTTGGAAAGCTTGCCGAACCAGATCATCTGCCGAAAAACATGCGTGGTCTCAAGGGGGAACGGATGGACGATGGCGTCACCCTGGCCGGGCGTCAAGGACTTGCGGGGCGTGATACACCGCCGTCGCGGTGGCGTGCGGCTTGACAGGGAAGGGGGTGACCGCATCTTGTGGGCAGCCCAGCGCCCTTACGTAACGTGCTCCCGGAGAACCGTGTACCGGTCCCTAGCCGCCGCCGCCGCGCTCGCCGCCCTCGCCGGGTGCGACGTGGAACGCACCCCGCCCGAGTTCTACAACCACCCGGACCCGGCCGTCGTCGACCGCCAGGAGGCCGCGGACGAGATCCGCACGCGAGTGCGCGTCTTCGCCGAGGCGCTGGGGCGGATGGACACCGGAGACGCCGTGCAGGCGCTGGCGCCGGACTCCATGGCCGCGGTGGTGGGGGTGGAGGGGAACGACGGGATGGTGCGCTTCGGCGCCGCGGGGGTGAGCGCGGCGGTGGCGGAGCTGGCGATCGCGGCGCCCACGGTGGTGCGCACGCCCGACCTGCGGGTGAGCGCGTCGCAGGGGATGGGGTGGTTCTCCACCCACCTGCAGCTCCTCTCCACCTCGGCGGCGACCGACCCGGTGCTGCTGCGGATGAGCGGCGTCTTCGTACGTGAGCGCGGGGAGTGGCGCCTGGTGGAGGCGCACCTCTCCCGCCCCGAGAGCGCTACTCCGGAGCCGGCGCCTGCGCCGAGTCCGGCTGCAGACTCGGCCGCAGCTCCGGCGGCAGGCGGATGACCTCCGGCTCGCGCTTCCAGTCCACCGGGCGCGCCATGGGTGCGTAGTCCGCGCCGGGCTGGAAGGCGAGCGGCTCGCGGGCGGCCTGGCGGTACGCGGCGGGGGTGATGCGCTCCGCCTCCAGCATGCGCCGCAGCACCTCGTTGCGGCGCGCCCCCACGGGCCCCGGGCTCTGCTCGGGCGCGGGAAGGGCGGGGGGAAGGAGGATCCCCGCCAGCGTGGCCGCCTCCGCCAGCGTCAGCCTGCGCGGGTCCTTGCCGAAGTACTCGCGCGACGCGTGGAAGATGCCGTACACCGGCCAGTCGCCGGTGCGCCCCATCGAAATGCGGTTGAGGTACAGCTCAAAGAGCCCGCGCTTGGAGAGGGCGTTCTCCAGCAGCGGCGACATCACCAGCTCGCGCGCGTCGCCGCCCACGCCGCCGTTCGCCAGGCGGTGCACCTGGCGCACCAGGTCGCGCGAGAGCATGGGGTTGCGGTCGCGCTCCTCGGGCGGGACGCGCCGGAACGAAGCGGTGTCCACCACGGCCGTGAAGGCATCGGGTACGTGGCGCGGCAGCTCGTCGAGCCGCACCCAGTCCGGGCGGTGGCGGGCGGCCTCGCGCTGGGCCAGGAGGCCGTCGTCCAGCCGCCCCCACATCGCCCACGCGAAGCCGCCGATCGCCCCCACCGTGCCCACGGTGATGACGGCCAGCAGGATGAGGGCGGCGTTGCGCGTGCCGCTCCCCTTGCCGGAGTCGGCGGCGCGGCGTGTGGCTCGCGGCTTGGGCGGCGCCCCCTCCAGCATCTTCCCCTTCGACTGCCTCCCTGCCATCCCGTCCCCCGGAGTCTGTGTCGCCCGTGCAGATGCGCGTGCGGGGGGCAAAAAGTATTCCCCCCACCGCCGTTGCGACAGGCGGTGGTGCGGGGTTAGGGTTGGGAAAAGCATCACACAGAGAACACGGAGGGAACCGCAAGGCCACGGAGAAAACCTTTCCCCTGTTCTCGCCGTACCCCTCTGTGTCTCTGTGTGACGCCTTCCCGGCACTCCGCAGGCCCGCTCGTGTACTGAGCACACCGAACCGCACTCACATACCGCTACCCCGATGGAACAGACGTACTTTCGCCGAGGCTTCGGCCGGAAGAAGGAGATCGAGCCGCTCATCCGGTCCGAGTACCACAGCGGCCTGGTGGAGCGCATCCGCGCGCGCGGGTACGAGGACCGCTTCGGCGAGGGCGAGCTCCAGGTGACCGTGCGGCTCGCGGAGGAGTTCGGCTTCTGCTACGGCGTCGACCGGGCCGTGGACTACGCGTACGAGACGCGCCTCCACTTCCCGGACCGCCGCGTCTTCCTCCTCGGCGAGATCATCCACAACCCCCACATCAACCAGCGCCTCACCGGCATGGGGATCGTCTTCCTGCGCCCAGCCGCGGACGGCGAGTTCGACTTCGGCGGATTGACGGCGGACGACGTGGTGATCCTCCCCGCCTTCGGCGCCACCACCGAGGACTTCCGGCGGCTCCAGGGGGTCGGCTGCGTGCTGGTGGACACCACCTGCGGCAGCGTGCTGAACGTGTGGAAGCGCGTGGAGCAGTACGCCCGCGACGGCTACACCTCGCTCATCCACGGCAAGTACCGCCACGAGGAGACGCGCGCCACCGCCAGCCAGGCGCTCAAGCACGCCGGCGGGCACTACGTCATCGTCTTCGACATGGACGAGGCGCGGCTGGTGATGGACTACGTGGAGCGCGCTCCGGGTGCCCTCACCCGCGCCGCGTTCAAGGAGCACTTCGCGCGCAAGACGTCGGCCGGATTCGACCCCGACCTCCACCTGGACCGCATCGGGGTGGCGAACCAGACGACGATGCTCTCGGGCGACTCTCTGGCGATCGCGGCGGAGGTGGGGAAGTCGATGGCGCGGCGCTTCGGGGTGGACGACTTGGCGGCGCACTTCCGCTCCTTCGACACCATCTGCTCCGCCACGCAGGAGCGGCAGGACGCGGTGGTGAAGCTGGTGGAAGGGCCGCAGGGGCCGCCCGACGTGATGCTCGTGGTGGGGGGATACAACTCGTCCAACACCAACCACCTGGCGATCCTCTGCGCCCGCCACACGGTCACCTACCACATCGCCGACGCGGAGTGCATCGACCCCGAGCGGGGGACGATCCGCTTCAAGCCAGCCGGCACGCCCCTCGACGCGCCCGAGGCGGAGGCGGAGGACTGGATCCCCGCCGGACCGCTCGTGGTGGGGATCACCGCCGGGGCCTCCACCCCCAACAACAAGATCGGCGAGGCGCTCGAGCGGCTCCTGCGCACCCGCGGCGTGGAGCTGGAGCTCGGCGAGCCCGCCATTGTCTAAAAATGGACGGATTGTACGACCGGTGACGCGGAATGATCGCTACGCTAAGCCGGATAAATCGAGGAGGCCTGCTCCGCGGTAACGCTGAGCTCCGGGAAGAGCTCCTCGAAGGCGGCGAAGATCTGTGCGTCGAACGAGCCCTGGTCCTCCACCATGATCGCCATCGCCTCGGCGGGGCTGAGGGGGCGGCGGTAGCTGCGCGCGGTGGTCAGCGCGTCGAAGACGTCGGCCACGCGCAGGATGCGCGCGGAGAAGGGGATCGCCTCCCCCACCAGCCGGTCCGGGTAGCCGCCGCCGTCCCAGCGCTCGTGGTGCGACCGTACCATGGGGCGGATGTCCCAGGGAAAGTCCACGCTACCCAGCATCGCCTCGCCGATCACGGGGTGGCGCTCCATCACGGCGCGCTCCTCGTCGGTAAGCCGGCCCGGCTTGTTCAGCACCTCCTCCGGCACCTCGATCTTCCCCAGGTCGTGGAGAAAGGCCCCCATGCGGAACCACACCATCTCGTGCGGGGCGATCCCCACCTTTTCCGCCAGCCGGCAGGCGTAGTCGGCCACGCGCAGGCAGTGCCCCACCGTGTAGCGGTCCTTGGCCTCGATCGACTCGCCCCACTGCTGCACCAGCACCAGGAAGTCCGTCTCCAGACGGTCGATCCGCCCCTGGATGTCGGCGGTATCGGCCTGCGCCTGTAGGCCGGTGAAGAGCGTGTGCGAGCGGTTCAGGGCGGCGAGCGCGTCGCGGTTCCTCCCCAGCTCGCGCAGCACCAGCGCCAGCTCCCGCTGCGCCTCGGCCTCCAGCAGCGGGTCGCGCTGGGCGGCGATGTCGGCGGCGCGCTGCAGGTGGATGGCGGCAAGGTGCGGCTTCCCGCTCTTCCGGTAGATCACGCCGTAGAACCGCAGCGCCTCCGCCTGGTTGAGGGTGTCGCCCGTCTGGCTGAAGATCTCGAACCCCTCGTCGCAGCTCTCGCGCGCCCGCAGCAGGTCGCCCGACGCCAGGTAGAGCTCGGCGCGGTTGACGTGGATGATGCCGGCACGGATCACGTCGCCCAGGCGCTGGCAGATCTCCAGCGCCTCGTCGAAGAGGCGCGCCGCCTGCTCCAGCTCCCCCAGGTCCACGTGGAGCATCCCCAGGTTGTTGAGCACCGTCACGCGCCCGCTCTCGGTGCCTCCCGCCCTTATGTGCTCCAGCCCCTTGAGGTAGTAGTTCCGCGCCCCCTCCAGGTCGCCCCGGATGTTGGCCAGGATCCCCAGGTTCTGCGCCGCGTTCCCCAGCAGCACCGGGTCGCCCGATTCCTCGCCGCACCGGTAGGCCCGGCGAAAGAGGCGCTCGGCTTCCACCACGTTGCCGCTGAGCCGGGCCATGTCGCCCATGCCGTTCAGCGCGCGCCCGCGCATGGAAGGGGCATTCTGGATCTCCGCCAGCTCCAGCACGAGCGTGAACTCGTCCTGCGCGGCGGCGAAGTCGCCCGCGCGCGAGTGGCAGTACGCCAGCCGCGCCAGCGCCTCCATCAAAGTAGGATTATCTTGCTGTTCGATGGCGGAGCGATATACCGCGTCGAAGTTGCGGGCGGCTTCTTCCCACAACCCGGCGCGTTCCAGGGCGGAAGCGGCGTCGAGACGCTGCTGCTGATCGTGGTTCACCCGGCCGGACCGTCAAAAGGGGTGGAGCAAACGCGCCTGGAAAGCCCTTCGCGGAGCTTTCCAGGCGCGCCTGACAACATGGAGCAGGCGGCGTGGCTTAGTTGACGCCGCCCATGTAGCCGCCGCTGACCGTAGCGTCGGTGCCGCTGTCGGTGCCGCCGCCCATCACGCCGCCCATGTAGCCGCCGCTGACGGTGGAACGGGTCGTGTCGCGATTGACGCCGCCCATGTATCCGCCCTTGCTGGCGGAGACGGTGCTGGGAGCGAGCGAGGAGGTGGGCGAGTCCGACGAGCAGCCGCCTGCGCCGATCAGGATGCCGAGGGCAAGGATGGAGAGGCCGATGGTGCGTACGCGCATGGGTGGGATTCCCGGGCTAGGGGTGTTTAGAATGAGACACGTTTTGGGTGGGGGAACGCTTCGAAGCTACTGCGGGATGTGCGGAGTGTCAATATTTTTGTCAGCTGTTTTTGAGACATCGCGTAAGAGAGGCCATCGCGGGGCACCGGCGAGTCGCACGATTGCGCAAATCACCGGTGTTTTCCCGCGCCGCCGGCCGGCGCGGGCCGTTCAGTGGTGCCCCCCGGGCGAGCGCACGACGCGGAAGAGGTGGTTGAGCGTCCCCAGCGACGCGCCCAGCCCCGCGATGGTGAGAAAGATTCCCACCAGCAGGTACGCCAGCGCCGAGCCGCTCCGGTCGATGTCTCCCCAGGTGCCGGAGGCGTAATAGGCGATGGCGGCCAGCCCCAGCAGGAGGGCGCCCGTGCCCACGCCCACGGCGAGCGCAAAGGTGCGCACCACGCCCTCCGGGATGTCGATGTCCGGAATGCCGAGCGCGCTGCGCGACTTGGGGCGCGGGTTGGCGGCGCTCCAGCTGTCGAAGCGGTCCTTTACCGTCCCGTAGGTGCTCTCCCCGTCCGGACCGTGGCGGCGGCTCATGACTCCCCCTGCTGGCTGAGTGCGTAGACGTAGGCGGCGATCTGCCCCACCTGCTCCGGGGTGAAGTTCCCCCCGCCCCGCGGCGGCATGGCGCCGGGGAACTCCTTGGGGTTGGGCACGCCGGTGTTGATGATGCTCACCAGCTCCGGGTAGGCGCCCGTGACGTGCAGCCACTGCTTGTCGTTGAGCGGCGGCGCGGCCGAGCTCCCCGTGCCGCCCGCGCCGTGGCAGGCGGTGCACGTCTGCCCGAACAGCTCCTGCCCCTGGTCCACCATCTCCTGCGTGACGCCGGCGGGGAGGTTCTTCGCCACGATCTTGGCGCCGCCGCCGCCGACCGCCGAGCCCGGCGTAACCGGGGGCGGATCGGGGTGGCTCCAACCCGGCATCACCGGGGCGGAGCGGTGCGACACGGGGGGGTACCCGCCGGGCGGCAGCTCCGGCTTGCAGGCGCCGGCCAGCGCCGCCATCACCGGCAGGGCCAGCCACAGGGCACGGGCCGGGAGCTTCCGGCTCGCAGTGGTCTCGCGCATGGTCTCGTTTCCGGGTTCGCCCGGGGGCGCACAGCGGCCCCGCAGGGATGGACAAAAGAACGAACGGGGGCGGCGTGCGCAAGGCTCCGCGCTCACTCCCCCGCCTCCTCCCGCGCCTGGCGCGCGGCCCGCTTCAGCCGCTCCACCATGGCGGTCAGCCCCACCTCGCGCGTGGCCAGCCCGATCTTCCCCATCACCCGCGGCACGAAGTCCTGGGGGATGGCCAGCGTGGTCTCCGGGGGCTGCCCGTTGAGCGCGTCGAAGAGCAGCGCCAGCAGCGCGCGTATGGTGGGGGCGCCCTGCGGCACGTCGGCGTGAAAGTGCATCTTCCCGTCCACCACTTCGGGGAAGATGGCCACCGGCGTCTGGCACTCGGTGACGCGGTACTGCTCCGCGTCCAGCCCGCGGAAGCGCTCGGGCAGGGGCGGCAGCTTGTTGGCGTACTGCACCAGCGCCTGCCGGGTGAGGTCTGGCGTGAGCGTGGCGAAGCGCCGGAGAATCTTTTCGATGCCCGGGGGGATCCCGGCGGACTGCGTTGCGTCGCTCATGGCCGTGCGCGGGTTGCAGGAAACATGCTCCCGAACGTAACTCCCGCCCCACCCGTCCGCATCTTCCGCAACGTGAAAATCACGAGGAGACGCGGAGAAGAACAGCAAAAGCATCACACAGAGAGGACACAGAGGGAACCACGAGCCACAGAGAACTTCTTTTTGGCCGTTCTCTCTGTGCCTCTCTGTGTCTCTGTGTGAGCCTGCGGTTGCGGTTCTCTCCGCCTCCGCGTGAGGCCAGCCGCTCCGTACAACGACCGCGGGGCGGCCCGGATCGCTCCGGACCGCCCCGCTTCCGCCAGCCTCGCGCCGAGATCAGGTCTCGACGGTGGTGAGCGTGGTGCCGTACTTCGCGTTGATGGCGGCGGCGAAGCGGCCCGCCAGGATCCGGTGCGCCTCCGTGGAGGGGTGCACACCGTCGAACGACATCAGCGACCCGAAGAAGTTCGGCGCGGCAAAGGCAGCCGTCGAGCCCGTCGGCGGCACGGGGCAGGTGGTGAGCAGCGCCGTCTGGAACTGGGCCGCGGTGGTGGCGGTGGCCAGCCCCTGGCACTTGCGGATGCGTTGCGCGCGCCCCTGCGCGTCACGCACCGGCAGGAACGACTCGAGGATCGTGTTCGGGTTGACGTACAGCCAGTTGTTGGCGGTCGCCGCCGCCTGAATCGCGTTGTTGAAGGCCGTTACCCGCGCCGCCACGACGGTCTGCTCCGCCGCGTCCAGCACGAACACACCTCCCGCCAGCGTGCCGCTGCAGTCGATCTCCGGAACCGCCGAGTTCAGGATCTGGAAGGAGACGAAGTTCCGCGAGAGCGGGTTCAGCTGCCCCAGGGCGTTGACCGGCGAGCAGTTGTTGTTCACCGGCTTGCCCTGGAACCGCCCCGCCGCGTCGCGCGACAGGAAGAAGTAGGCACCCGGCTGGATGATCGGCGCTCCGCTCATGGCGTTGACCACGCCCACCAGCATCACGCCCTGCGGCGCCGCCGTCTTGATCGAGTCCACCAGCTGATTGAGCTGGGTCTGGAAGGTGGCGAGCGGCGTGAGCGACGAGTCGGCCCGCGTCGGCGTCGGCCCCAGGAGCCCGCCCACCGTCGCCTCCAGCGCGTCGTTGTTCCCCACCCACACGGACACGAAGGTCGGCTGGGCTTCCTTCATCGCCCGCACCTGCGTGCGCGGACCCACCAGCACGGTGTTCACCTGCCCCAGCGAGCCGCTGGGAAAGCGCAGGAGGTCCAGCAGGCGGGCGCCGGGCACCGCCACGTTCTGCACCCGGTTGACCAGCGCGCCCGCTGCCGAGCGCGCACAGGTAGCCGCGGGCGCCGACGGGGTCAGCGGTGCGGTGAACGGCACCAGCGGGCCGCACCCGGGCTGGGCGATGAGCGGAATGCCGAAGTTGGTGACGCCCGCCCGCTCGGCCAGCAGCACCGCGTACGAGCGCTGCTGCAGCGTGTCCACGATGCCGCCTGCCTGGTAGCCGGCGGTGATCGAGTTCCCCAGCGCCACGTAGCGCGCGAAGATGGCGCCGTTGGCGGGGTTGCGGGGGGTGATCAGCTCCTGGCCGTCGTCCACGCAGGCGCCCAGCGACAGCGCCGCGGCGGCCATGGCGAGGAGCCGGAGCCGGCTCGTTCCAGATTTCATCCGAAGTTCTCCGAAGGGGATCGTTTGCAGGTTCCGGCGCATTGAGACGAGCACGAGGGCGCGCCGGTCACCGCGCGGCGGCATGGTGCCGGCCGAACAGGTACGACAGCGTCACCCCGAAGACCTTTGCGTCCGCGGTGTACACGCCCACGTTCGGCTCGCCGGGGCGCACGGAGCCGCGGCGGTCCGGCTGGACGATGTGCTGGTACGCCAGGTCCAGCCCCAGGCTGCGGGTGAAGCGGTAGCCCAGCCCGGCCGTGAAGTAGTTGCGCTCGAACTCCGGAAGGAGCGGCGTAGCGCGGGGCGAAGCCTCGTTGTTGTACCGGAAGCCGGCGCGCAGCGCCAGCGCCTCCGTCGCCGCGAAGTCGGCGGCGAAGCGGAAGGTGTTGGTGTTCTGGTACCCCAGGTTCAGCACCCGGTCGGTCGCGTTCTCGTTCTCGAAGTCGATGTCGAACTGGTCGAAGCTCTCCCACCCGGTGAGCTGGTAATCCGCCATCACGTTCAGCCGAGGGGTGGCGGCGAAGTTGACGCCGACCACCAGCTGCGACGGGAACTCGATGGTGGTGCCGATCCCCTGGTCACCCAGCGCGCCGCTGGCGATCTGCGCCGCGATCAGCGCGTCGATGCCGGCGTTGCCGGTGGGCACCGGCAGGAAGGTGGCGTCGCCCTCCATCTCCACTTCGGCCGAGTGCAGGTAGCGCACGCCCAGCGAGGCGCGCTCGCTCAGCCGCGCGATGCCGCTCAGGTGGTAGGTGAAGCCGGTGCCCTCGCCCTTGAGGGTGGCGTCCGCCACGTCCAGCCCGCGCAGCCCGGAGCCGGGCACGTCGGCGCGCTGGTGCACCTCGATGTTGCCGCGCACGTAGTCCAGCCCCGCGCCCAGCGCGATGCGGCCGGGGACGAGCTGGTACGCCACGGTGGGCTGGATGTAGATGCCGCGGAAGGCGTTGTCGTAGCCGGTGAAGCGCCCCTCGAAGTTGTTCTCCGCGGTGCAGGCCGCGGTGTTGGTCTCCGCGATGCTGCACACGTCCCACTTCAGCCCCAGGCCGTACGGCGCGAACACGCCCAGACCCACCGCCAGCCGGTCCGACGCGCGGTAGTTCACGAACGCCTGCGGCACGGGAACGGTCTCCGCCTCGCGGCGGATGGTGGGGTCGGCCAGGTTGTACCCGGGGTCGTAGCGGAAGGTGTTGCTGGTGTTGACCAGCGTCACGCCCACGCTGAGCGCGCTCCCCTGCATCGCCAGCCCGGCCGGGCTGAAGTACACCGCGGACCCGTCTTCGCACGGCATGGCCACGCCGGTGCCCACGCGACCGGTCATGCATGCGCTCTGCTGGTCTACGCCGGAGCCCTGGGCGTGCAGGGCGGGAGTGCCGGCCGCGATGCACGCGACGGCCGCGGCACTGGCCATGGCCAGACTTCGTTTCATACGGGTCTCCTGTGGGTGTCGCTCTTGGATGGTCCCCGTGCGCGCGCGTCGAGGCGCGGCGGGGGTGCTGGACGGGATGGGTGTGCCCGGGCTAGGTGGCCTCACGATACACCCCGCCACGGCCCCGGTCAAGGCGATTCGGCGCGCGCCGCCTTGTATTTAACGGCGCCCGGCCACTGAGCCGCGCTCATTCGCGCAGCGCCACGACCATCGTCCCCACCGCGTTGAGGAGGGCGACGCAGTTGGCGGCCACGAAGATCCGGTTCTTGAGGCGCAGAGAGTAGAGCAGGAAGAAGAAGCTTGCCACCGTCTGCAGGCCAAAGAAGAGGGGGTCGATATCCTGCGCGCCCTCCGTGAGCGCCTTGATGAAGGTGTAGGTGAGGGAGCCCGCCAGTGTCAGGCACCCGATCCACCCCATCACCTGTACCCATCGCTTGTCCGCCGCGCGCCGCTTCGGTGCCATCCACTCGCTCCCTCTGTTCACTTGTCTCTCGGGCCGATCCGGTAATGCACGGCCCGGGCCGCGCCATGCGCAGGCAGTCGTTTTGCGATTGCCCCCCGATTGCCGCCGGATTCGCCGGCATCCTGGAGCGTTGGGGGGAGCGTATGAACGACGTGGAGCGGACCTTCATCGCGGCGGGGAAGTCGCTCAGCCTGGTGTGGCTCACGGAGCCGTCCGGGCGCTACCGGATCGTGGAGCCGTACATGGTCTTCGTCTCCACCACGGGGAAGCGCCTCTTCCACCTCTACCAGATCGGCGGCTACAGCTCCGGCGGGGTGCTGCGCGGGTGGAAGAACCCGGAGGTGTCACTCTTCGAGAGCGCCCAGGTGGTGGACCAGCGCTTCACCCCGCGCGAGGCGTACAATCCGTTCAACGAGGAGATGTTCCCCGACGTCGTCTTCGCGGCGCCCACGCGGGACGGGCGGGTGAGGGTGCCGGGGACGGAGTGAAACGGCATCACACAGAGGGCACGGAGGGGAGCTGAAAGGCACGGAGAACCCCTTCTGAGGTCCTTGTACTGTCCTCTGTGTCTCTGTGGGAGGCTGTTGTTCCTCAGGTGGAGCTCAGCAGTTGCGCCAGCGGGTCCACGCCGTGCCAGCTCCCGCGCGTCCCCAGCAGTCGGAGGCGGGCGAAGAGCTCTTCCGAGTACCAGTTCTCGGCGCGGGTGCGGCGGACGGTCTCGGCGTGGGCGGCGCTGCCGTAGGCCCAAGAGGTCATTGCCGTCGCGCTGCGCCACACGCTCAGCGTGGCCTGCTTGAAGTACGGCGCCTCGCCGACGCCGAAGCTGAGGAGGAGGTCGGGGTGGCCGCGCAGGGTGGCGTCCACCGGGGCGACGCGGCTCCAGAAGCGGAGAGCGCGGCTGGGCCGGATGGTGGCGCGGGTGAGGACGACGACGGGCGCGGCGGGATCGGGGCGCTCCGGCGGATCGCGGACGAGCAACGGCTCCATGCCGCCCCACCGTCCGTGCGCGGAGAGCGGGGTCATGACGATGGAGTAGACCTCTTCGCCGCGCGCGCGGTACTGGCGCATCACGCGCGATTCCGCGTCGAAGCGCTCCCAGGCCGCTGCATCCTCCCACGCGGTGAAGAGTGCCCAGGTGGCGAAGTCGGGCACCGCGCTGAAGCCGATTCCGCGCCCCGTCCCCAGCAGCCGCGCGAAGCGGAGCCCGGGCACGCGCGCCAGCAGGGGGCGTTGGGCGGCCATGTGCCAGGCCCCCAGCACAGCCCGCGTGGGACGGTAGCGCACGACGGTCAGGACGGCGACGGTGCTCAAAGCCGTGACAGCGTCCTCACGTCGTCGTCCATCCACTCCTGCTTCGCGCCCTCCGTGATGACGACGCGGAGCCGCCCCTCGCGGTCGATCCCGTACACGACGGCCGAGTGGGAGATCATGGCGGGCTTCGCCGGATTGGCGCCGCCGTGCGCGGCCGCGGGCGCGGCGGGCATGGTGTAGGCGCCGTAGCCGGCCATGGCGCGCGCCATCGACGCGGAGTCGCCGGTGAGGCCGACGACCTGCGGGCCGAACTTCGACACGTAGCTCTTGAGCACCGGCGGCGTGTCGCGCGCGGGGTCGTTCGTCACCAGGAGGATGCGGACGTCCTGGCCCCGTCGCCCCGCGGCGCGCACGGAGCGCTGCAAGCGCGCCAGCGTGAGCGGGCAGACGTCCGGGCAGTGCGTGTAGCCGAAGAAGAGGAGCACGGGGCGCCCTCGATAGCTGTCCAGCGTCGCCGGGCGCCCGTCGTGGTCCACCAGGGCGAAGGCGGGCGCGGGGCCGGTGTCGTCGTAGGTGGTGCCGTGGAAGGAGGAGGCGCCCGGCCAGCCGCCCGCTCCCCCCACCGCCGCCGCCCCGAGAGCCGCGGCGCATGCCAGCGCGATCGCCGCCCACATGGCGGGGCGGCGCGTTCCGTTCGCCATCCAGGTGCTCCTTGGTGTGGTTCGCGGCGGCCCGGCCCTTGCCGCCGCCGCGCCGGTAATCTACACCGCGGCATGCGCTTGTGCCATTCGCGCGGGGGTGGCGCGCCGGTTGGGCGCGGGCTACGTTGCGCCCCCGTTTGCGCGGGTGCGTCCGGGGCGATCAAGGAGGGGAGGATGGAGCTTGGGGAGCTGGAACGGACCGTGTCTGCCGCGTTCGCGGAGCGCGAGCGCCTGAAGGAGCCCGCCACGCGCGAGGCCGTCGAGGAGACCATCGCCCTGCTGGACACGGGGCGGGTGCGGGTGGCCGAGAAGGTGGACGGGGTGTGGCGCGTCAACGCGTGGGTCAAGGAGGCGATCCTCCTCTACTTCGCCCTGCGCCCGCTGGAGCCTATGGAGGCCGGCGACCTGCGCTTCTTCGACAAGATCCGCACCAAGACGGACCTGCAGGCGCAGGGGATCCGCGTGGTGCCGCCGGGGGTGGCCCGCTACGGATCGTTCCTGGAGCCGGGGTGCGTCGTCATGCCCGGGTACGTCAACATCGGCGCGTACGTGGGCGCCGGGACGATGGTGGACACCTGGGCCACGGTGGGCTCGTGCGCGCAGATCGGCGCGGGGGTGCACCTCTCCGGCGGCGTGGGGATCGGCGGGGTGCTGGAGCCGCCGGGCGCGTCGCCGGTCATCATCGAGGACGGCGCCTTCATCGGCTCGCGATCGATCGTGGTGGAGGGGGTGGTGGTGGAGGAGGAGGCGGTGCTGGGCGCCAGCGTGGTGCTGACCGCCTCCACCCCCATCGTGGACGTGACGGGGAGCGAGCCGGTCATCACAAAGGGCCGCGTTCCCGCCCGCTCCGTCCTGATCCCCGGCACGCTCCCCAAGGAGTTCCCGGCCGGCACCTTTCACGTCCCTTGCGCCCTCCGCATCGGCGAGCGCAAGGCATCGACGGACAAGAAGACGTCGCTGAACGACGTGCTGAGGACGTTCGACGTCCAGGTGTAAGCTGTCCTTTTGAAGGGCCTCACACAGAGACACAGAGGATGACAGCAAGAACAGAAAAGGGGGTTCCCGTTCTCCTCTTTCCGTTTCTCTCTGTGGCTCTGTGTGAGGCCCGCAGTTACCCGTAACCTGAAGCCGAACCGAAATCGTGACCCAACCACAGACCCACGCGAACACCGATCCCGAAGCCCTCCGCCACGAGCTCTCCGAGCGGACGCTGGCGCTGTGCAAGATCCCGAGCGAGACGGGGCAGGAGGCGCTGATCGCCGAATGGGTGGAGGGGCAGTGCTCCGCCTTCGCGGGACCGGAGTCGGTGAAGAGGATCGGCAACTCGCTGGTCTGCGATCCGCTGGGCGCGGAGGGGGCGCCGGGGCTGCCGGTGGTGGCGCTGGTGGGGCACCTGGATACCGTGAAGTGCGCCGAGGACCAGGCGTACGAGATCCGCGACGGCCGCGTGTACGGTTGCGGCGCCACCGACATGAAGGCCGGCGTCGCGGTGATGCTGGCGCTGCTGGAGCGGTGGAAGGAGCTGGAGGGCTCGCGCCCCGTCTGGATCTTCTACGACGGCGAGGAGGGGCCGAGCGAGGGGAACGGGCTGGAGGCCGTGCTCACCTGGCCGGAGCTCCCCGCCATCGACTTCGCCTTCATCCTGGAGCCCACCGACCGCGCGCTTCAGCCCGGCTGCATGGGCGTCCTCCACGCCAGCGTGACCGTGCCGGGCGTGCGGGCCCACAGCGCGCGCCCCTGGCAGGGCGAGAACGCCATCTACCGCGCCATCCCGCTCCTGGAGAAGTTCGCACAGCTCGAGCGGCGCTGCATCACCTTCGGCGCGCTGGACTTCTACGAGGTGATCGTGGTGACGCAGGCGACTACTTCAAACTCCAAGAACGTGGTGCCTGACGCGCTGGTCCTCAACGTCAACTTCCGCTTCGCCCCCGGCAACACCGCCGAGAACGCCGAGCGCGAGCTGCGCGAGATCGTGGGCGACGCGGCGACGGTGGAACTCATCGACTCGGCGCCCTCCGGCGAGGTGCACGCGGACCATCCACTGATCCGCGATTGGCGGGAGCGGCTGGCGCTCGACATCCAGCCGAAGCAGGCGTGGACCGACGTGGCCCGCTTCACCGCGCACGGCATCCCCGCCGTCAACTTCGGCCCCGGCGAGACATCGCAGGCGCACCAGGCGAACGAATGGTGCTCCATCGATTCGCTGGAGCACTGTTTCGCCGCCCTGTACCGGTACTTTCGCCCGTGAACCCCACCATGGAGCGGATCACGCCCTCGCTGATCCGCGCCCTCCACGCCCGCAAGCGCCCCGGCGACATCGACCTGGGTCTGGGCGAGCCCGTGCTGCGCCCCGACATGCGGCTCTTCGAGGGCGCCATGGAGCGCGTCCGCGTCCACGGAACTCCGTACTCGCCCAACGGCGGCTTCACCGAGCTGCGCGAGGCGATTGCGCTCCACCATGGCTTTCCGGAGCGCACCGCCGCGGCCAACGTCTGCACCACCGTGGGATCGGAGGAAGCCCTCTTCCTCGCGATCAAGACGACGCTGAACCCGGCGCGCGACGAGGTGCTGATCGTGGAGCCGTGCTACCTCGCCTACCCGAAGCTGTGCATCCTGGAGGGGATCCGCTACCGCACCGTCGCGCTCTCGCCTGACGACGGCTTTGCGCCGCGAGCTGCGCCGGTGCTGGAGGCGCTGGGGCCGGACACGCGCATGGTCATCCTCAACTCGCCGTGCAACCCGACGGCGCGCGTGTGGCCGGAGGCGGAGCTTCGCGCGCTTGCCGAGGGGCTCTCCGCGCGCCCCGGCCCGCCGGTGTACGTGCTGGTGGACGAAGTGTATCGCGAGCTCTACTACGGGCCGGAGCCGCCCGCCTCCCTGGCGACGCTGTATCCGCACGCGCTCACCGTCGGGTCGCTCTCCAAGAGCAACGCGCTGACCGGGATGCGCTCAGGGTGGCTGATCGCGGACGCTCCCGTCATCGCCAACGCCATCAAGGTGCACGGGCTGGTGAACACCGCCTCCAGCACCTTCAGCCAGTGGGTTGCGATGGAGGCGTTCGCGCAGCCGGGCTCCCTGGCCGCGCACCGCCCGCTCTACGCCGCCCGCCGCCGCGCGCTGCTGGCCCTGGCGGAGCGGCACGGGATCGAGCTGGTGCCGCCGGAGGGCGCGTTCTACGCCTTCATCCGCCTCCCCCCGCACCTCGCCGCCAACTCGATGGCCGCGGCGGAGCGCCTCCTGGACGAGCACCGCGTGGTAGCCGTCCCCGGCACCGCCTTCGGCCCCAGCGCAGAGGGATGGCTGCGCATCTCCTGGGTTCCCGAGGAGGCCACGCTCGCCGAGGGGATGGCGCGCATGGCGGCGTTCTTCGCCAGCGCGTAATTCGCGCCGGATGGCCCGAAAACGGGTTTTCGGTCACGGAACTTGCCGCTCACGGGAAACACGCTCGCCCTGGAGGGTGTAGTGTACTGCAACCCGGAGGAACTCATGGAAGCGTATCGAACGCGAGTACATGTGAACCAAGACGGCTCCGTAACACTACCTGATCTGCCGTTCCAGGCAGGTGAAGAGGTGGAGGTGATCGTGCTGGCGGAGGCGCGCAACTCGCGAGATGCGGCGCGTTACCCTCTTCGTGGCACACCGCTACCCTACGCCGATCCCTTTGAGCCGGTAGCGCAGGATGATTGGGAAGCACTCCAGTGATCCTGATAGACACCCACATTTGGCTGTGGTGGGTGAACGGTGATCCGCAGCTGACCAGCGCGCAGCGTAAGGTGCTCTCTGATCACGAGAGCACCGGCATCGGGGTAAGCGCGATCTCGTGCTGGGAAGCGGCGAAGCTGGCACAGGCTGGGAGAGTTCGGTTTCCACGCCCCATTCCGGAGTGGATGGATCTGGCCCTCGGCTACCCCGGACTCCGAGTAGTGGAATTGACGCCTCGCATCGCGGTGGAGTCCACCCTGCTCCCAGGCGAGTTTCATCGCGACCCTGCGGACCAGATCATCGTCGCGACCGCGCGGGTCCTAGACTGTCCCCTGGTAACGTCCGACGCGCAGATCTTGCGCTATCCCCACGTCAAAAGACTGCCCACCTGAGACCACGCCGCCGCATACGATGTTGGGCCGAGCACCTGTCCCGTCCAGACAACTTGCCGCGCGAGCAGAGCGTCGGGACGACCGATGACGAACCTGGGATGTCAAACAGCTCCTCCTTCGCCCAATCTTCGCCTCCTTGCTTCTTCTGAACAGCTGAAAATCGCATGAGGCTCTATCTTCGTGAATCACGCGCGCGTAGCGTGTATACGTGCTTTATCTGTACGGCACACATCCCTCGAGGTGATACATACTATCGTGACGAACCGCATCCTGCGGCGCGTAGCCGTCAGTCTGTGCGCCACCTATGCCAAACTTGTGTGGGAATCATCGAGGAGAATGGCTCCAGTTCTGCCAGATTGTGGCGGCGTCATCCGCTGCCGTCCACCGACGGGGCGCAAATCAATCTGCAGTTTGACGGAGGGATCCACGAAGCTCTCGTACGGACTACTCAAGTCCGGTTGGTTTCCGCAACACGCCCGCTACTGCAGCGCCTTACCAATGACTTCGCCGAAGTTTATAAGCTAACCCCCGAGCAATTTGAAGAATTCATCGCTGAACGTTTCGATGCTATGGGATTTCACGTCGAAAGGGTTGGTGCATATAACAAGAAAGATGGTGGCATCGATCTCATTTTCCTTCCTAAGGCTCAGACTCTTTTTCCATTTGTCGGTGCTGCTCAGATCAAGCACCATCGCTCGCCCCTGAAGTATCTGGGGCCGAGGCCGATCCGGGAGTTCTCGGCTGTACTGGGTGCCAATCCCTTCGACGTTGGAGTTCTAGTCACGAATACCACGTTTACGCCGGATGCGGAGTGGTTCGCGAGAAACAAGGCGCCTCTCCTCAGGTTGCGCAACGGCTATGATCTGCGGCGATGGGTGGCATCCCACTTCACGGACGCAGAGGAGTGGCGCGAGATCCCAACGAGCATAGAACTCTGCCCCGGAGTTGTCGTGCCGATTCCGAGGCCATTCGATCGCAGGTTCCATTCGCCCCGTTTAACGTAGGAGAGACACACAAAAGCACGGAGGAACCTCATCGCGGTATCTCTGAGTCTCTGCGTGCGACCCACTGTACCGCAGGGTTGTGCTGCCGCTCCGAAGGGGGCAGCAGGAACACGATCGAACGGCAGCCCCTTGCGCAGTGAGCCCGGCGCCCCCGAGCTTGGGAGGCCGGGCTTTTCCGTGCCGTGAACCGTCTTCGACCCCGCTCCGCCAATGCGCATCGCAGCCGCACTGCTGGTTGGTTTTCTCGCGCTCCCCGGCGCCGTGCAGGCGCAGGAGACCGCGCGCCCCACCCGCGCCGACACCCTGCGCGGCTCCATTACCCCGCAGCGGGCGTGGTGGGACGTCTCGTTCTACGACCTGGACGTGCGCATAGACCCGGCGGCGCAGAGCATAAGTGGGCGCACGGCGACCACGTACCGCGTGCTGCAGCCCGCCAGGGAGATGCAGATCGACCTGCAGATGCCGCTGGAGGTGGACAGCATTCTGCAGGACGGGCGCAGGCTGTCGTACCGCCGCGAGGGGAACGCCTTCTTCGTGACGCTCCAGTCGGCGCAGCGGGTGGGGGAGCGGAAGACGATCGCCGTGCACTACCGCGGGAAGCCGCGCGCCGCCCGCAACGCGCCGTGGGACGGCGGATTCGTGTGGGGGCAGGACAGCACGGGCGCGCCCTGGGTGGCGACGGCGGTGCAGGGGCTGGGCGCCAGCGCGTGGTGGCCCAACAAGGACACGCAGGCCGACGAGCCGGACAGCCAGCGCGTCGCCATCACCGTGCCCGATCCGATGGTGAACGTCTCCAACGGCCGCCTGCGCGGCACCCGCAAGAACGGCGACGGAACCACGACGTACGAGTGGTTCGTATCGAAGCCGATCAACAATTACGACGTGGCGGTCAACGCGGGGAACTACACGCACTTCAGCGACACGTACCAGGGGGAGCGGGGACCGCTGACGCTGGACTTCTGGCCGCTGGCGTACCACGAGGCCGCCGCGCGTCGCCAGTTCGCGCAGGTGAAGCCGATGCTCGCCTGCTTCGAGCGATGGTTCGGCCCGTTCCCCTGGTATGAGGACGGCTTCAAGCTGGTGGAGACGCCGCACCTGGGGATGGAGCACCAGAGCGCGATCGCGTACGGCAACCACTACCAGAACGGCTACCGCGGCCGCGACCTGTCGCAGACGGGGGAGGGGCTGGACTGGGACTTCATCATCGTGCACGAGAGCGGGCACGAGTGGTTCGGCAACAACATCACCACCCGCGACATCGCGGACATGTGGGTGCACGAGGGGTTCACGAGCTATTCGGAATCGCTCTACGTGGAGTGCCTGCGCGGCAAGGAGGCGGGCGCCCGCTACACCGTGGGGCTGCGCAAGAACGTCGAGAACGACCGTCCCATCGTCGGCCGCTACGGCATCAACGAGGAAGGGTCGGGCGACATGTACTACAAGGGCCACAACATGCTCCACACCATCCGTCAGGTGATCGGGAATGACGACAAGTGGCGCGGCATCCTTCGCGGCCTGAACTCCACCTTTCGCCACCAGACCGTCACCGGCGCGCAGGTGCAGCGCTACATGAGCCAGCAGGCCGGCATCGACCTGTCGCGCGTCTTCCAGCAGTACCTGACCACCACCAAGATTCCCGTGCTGGAGTACCGGGTGCGCAACGGACAGCTCGGCTACCGCTGGGCCAACGTCGTGCCCGGCTTCGCGATGCCGGTGCGCGTGTCGGTGCAGGGAGGGGCGATGCGGACGCTGCGCCCCACGGAGCGCTGGCAGACGCTCGCTCTCCCCTCGCGCGGCGACTTGCGGCTGCGGGTGGACGAGAATTTCTACGTGGAGTCGCGCCAGGCGGCCCGGTAGGGCGGTGGACGTGACGGCGCTGGACGAGTTCGAGCGCGGGCTGCGGGCGCGCATCGGCTCTCCCGCGTTCGTGCGCCCTTTCGTGTGCGAGGGATCGCCGCTGGAGTGCCGCGCGTTCATCGTCGGCTCCAACCCGGCGACGGCGCTGGAGCTGGACTACTGGAGCTTCTGGGAGCGCGGGTACGGCTTCCACCGCACGATCTGGGCGGAGGCGTCGCGCGCGCAGCGGCGGGCGGCGGGGAAGGCGGAGATCACGCCCACGCGGCGGATGCTGGGGCGGATCATGAAGGAAGCCGCGCCGGTCCGCTGCCTGGACACCAACGTCTTCTCCACTCCCACGCCCGCCGAGCGCGACCTCGCCGCCGACCTGCGCCGCACGGACGTGTTCGACTTCGTGCTGGACGCGGTGCGCCCCGCGGCCCTGCTCGCCCACGGCAAGGAAGCGGCGGACCACCTGCGACGCTTGCTGGGGGCCGGTCAGCTTCCCTCCGAGCGCTTCGATCCCGTGCCGGCGCCGTGGGGGAGCATGCGCGTGATGGCCGTCCGCCACCTGTCCCGTGGATGGTCGTACGCGGAGGTGGAGGCGCTGGGGCGTGCGCTGCGGGATGCGGCGGCGGAGCAGCGATCGTAATTGGCTCACACAGAGACACAGAGAAAAAGCAGAACGGGGTTCTCTGTGGCTTGCAGTTCCCTCTGTGGTCTCTGTGTGAGGCTTTTTCCTTTTGTCTGGCGGCGCGCTTCTTTCGTCTGGGCCTCGCAAATGAACCCGAAACGCGAGGCAAACCGATGGCGTCCCGCATCCCCCGTCCCGAGCTTCCGCCCGACCCGATCCGCGACCGCCTCAAGGACGTGAGGCTCGGGCTGCTGCGGCTCCACAAGGCGCTGATCGACGCCGAGCGCGGGGAGATCGAGCGGCGCAGCGGGCCCATGTCCAGCGGGCACTTCCTCCAGATGCTGATTCAGCACGAGGCGTTCGCGTGGCTGCGGCCCTACTCCGAGCTGATCGTGCAGATGGACGAGGCGTTCGCCACACGCGAGCCGATCCCGGAGGAGAACGCCCGCGCGTACGTGCGGCAGGTGGTCGCGCTGCTGGCACCCGCACCGCCCGCCGCGGACCGGCTGGACGAGCTGCGGCGCCGCGAGGGGATCGTGTGGGGCGCGCACGAGGAGCTCACCCGCCGCATCGCCGCGTTTCCGTCCGCCGCCGAGTAGGCGCGGCGGAACGCCAGGGCGGCGGCGGGGTCTAACGGCGCCTCAGCCGTGCTTTGCGCGGATTCACCCAGTTCGAGGAACGCTATGAATTTCGTTCGTCTGCTCGGCGCCGTGGCGCTTTCGCTCGGCGTCTGCATTCCGGCGCAGGCCCAGGGCGCGTCGGTGGCCCACGCCTCCGCGCTGGCGCAGCAGGATACCTCGCCAGCCAACTGGTGGCACCAGGAAGGGCGCTACCCGGGGATCGGCGCGGAGCGGCTGTACCGCGAGGTGCTGGCGAACCGCCGGCCCGCGCGCTCCGTCGTGGTCGCCATCATCGACTCCGGCACCGACGTGGGGCACCCCGACCTGGACGGGAGCCTGTGGACCAACCCGCGCGAGGTGGCGGGGAACGGTCGCGACGACGACGGCAACGGCTACGCGGACGACGTCCACGGCTGGAACTTCATCGGCGGGCGCGACGGGCGGAACGTGAGCGTGGACACCTACGAGGTGATCCGCATCTACGGCCAGCTCCGCCGCTACGAGGGCGCAAACCCGGACACGCTGCGCGGCGAGGCCCGGCGCGAGTACGACCTCTTCCGCGAGGTCAAGCCGCAGGTGGAGCGGCAGCGGACGGGCGCGCAGCAGTCGCTCGCCCAGATCCGCGAGTACGAAAAGGCGCTGAACCGCGCCCTGGCCATCCTGCGCACGCAGGTAGGCGCCGACTCGCTGACGGTGGAGAACGTCTCGCGCATCCAGTCGATCCGGCAGGACGTGGGGGCGGCGAAGCAGCTCTACCTGGGGCTCGCGCAGCAGGGGTACTCGCCCCGGCAGGTGATCGAGCAGCGCAAGGACCTGGAGGAGCGGGTGCTGTACGCGCTGAACCCCGACTTCGACCCGCGCACCACCATCGTGGGCGACAACTACGCCAACGTCTCCGAGCGGGTGTACGGGAACCGCGACGTCAAGGGCCCCTTTGGCGACCACGGGACGCACGTGGCCGGGATCGTGGCGGCGGAGCGGGGGAACGGCGTGGGTATCGACGGCGTGGCGCCCGCGGGGACGCGCCTGATGATCCTGCGCACCGTCCCCAACGGCGACGAGCGCGACAAGGACGTGGCGAACGCCATCCGCTACGCGGCGGACAACGGCGCGAACGTCATCAACATGAGCTTCGGAAAGGGGTACTCGCCGCAGAAGCGCGCGGTGGACGACGCGGTGCGCTACGCCGAGTCCAGGGGCGTGCTCCTGGTGCACGCCGCCGGCAACGACGGCGAGAACCTGAACGAGAAGAAGAACTTCCCCACCCCCCGCTTCGAGGGCGGCGGCGAGGCGCGGAGCTGGATCGAGGTGGGCGCGTCGTCGTGGGAGGGGCCGGATCGTCTCGCGGCGCCCTTTTCCAACTGGGGGAAGGGGCAGGTGGACGTCTTCGCGCCGGGGGCGCAGATCCTCTCCACGATCCCCGGCGGCGGCTACGAGCGCAACTCGGGGACGAGCATGGCCGCGCCGGTGGTGAGCGGCGTGGCGGCGCTGCTGATGTCGTACTTCCCGAACCTCACGGCGGTGCAGGTCAAGCAGATCATCCTGGACTCCTCCACCAAGTACCCGACCCAGATGGTGGTGCGCCCCGGTACCGAGAACGAGCGCGTGCGCTTCGCCGACCTGTCCACCACGGGCGGGATCGTGAACGTGTACGCCGCATTCCAGATGGCCGAGCGTATGAGCGGCGCGCGGCGCTGAGCACGGCGTCGGACGAAAGAACGGGTCCGGAGCCAGGCTCCGGACCCGTTTTCAGATCCACGAACTGCCGTTTCACACAGAGACACGGAGGAAACGGAAAGGGCACGGAGGAACATACCGAGCCCTCTTCCTTGCTTGTGGTTCCCTCTGCGTCTCTGTGTGAGGCTGTTCAGTGGCTCTTGGTGGTGTCGCCCTCGGTGGCGCCGGAGGTCATGGCCGGTGGGGCGTTGGTCGCGGTGCTCGGGGTCGCCGTGGCGCCGCCCGCGGTGCTCGCGTCGGTGGCCGTCGCCGTGTCGGCGGGCGTGCCGGTGCCGGTCTGCGGGCCAGTGCTCTCGATGGTGCCGGTGGGGCCCGGGTCCAGGCTGTCGCCGGCCTTGGGCTCCTGCTCGCCGCCGCCGCAGGCCGCGGCCAGGGCGCAGAGCGCCGCCAGGGTAAGGGTACGTGCCTTCATGCGTTCCTCCTTCCTGTTGCGAAGAAAAGCCCGCGCTCCCCGGAGGGAAGCGCGGGCCAGGGTACCGCCGAGCGTCCGATTACTGCTTCGGAGCGGCCGAGTCGGTGGTGGTGGTGCCCGTCGTGGTGGTGGTGCCCGCGGCGCCGGCGGCCGTCGTGTCGGCCGGCATGCCCGTGGTGCCGCCCATCGCGGCCGAGTCCATCGGCATCGGGGCGGTGGTCGCCGCGCCCATGCCAGCGGTGTCGGTGGTGGTCGTGGTGGTGGTCGCGGTGCTGTCCGTCGCCGCGCCCTCGCCGCCCTCGCCGCCCTCGCCGCCGCACGCCGCGGAAGTGATCACGGCCACAGCCGCCACTGCAAGGAAACGTGCCTTCATTGGTATACCCTCGGTCCTAAGTTACGAAAAAGCCAGGCCCGCGCAGAGTTGCGCGGGCCCGGTGTGCCACCTGCTCAGTGCTGCTTCGCGGCGGTGTCGGTCGTGGTGGCGCCACCCGCCTGTCCCTGGCCCTGCGTGGTGTCCGTCGAGGTCGTGGTGGTGGTGGTGGTCACCGCCGTGTCCTGCGTCGGAACGACCGCCGGCTGGCTCACGGTGTCCTGCCCCGAAACGACCGTGGTGTCCGCCGTGGTGGTGGCGTTCTCGGAGGTCCCGCCTTCCTCGCCCTCGCCGCCGCCGCACGCGGCGGTGGCAACCAGGGCAGCCATCGCGAACGCGGAGAAGATGCGTGCCTTCATGGTCGTTTCCTCGGATCTGGGGGTGTTCGGGCCGGTCCTGGGATCGGCCGTGCCCGGGGTGTGGCGCCGCTACGGATGTGCCGCGGGCGCCGCGCTGTCTTGCTGCGTCTGGCCTTGCTCTCTCGCCGCGCTGTCCACCGCTTCCGGCGCCGCGGTGGTGCGCGCGATCGCCGAGTCGGTAGTCGTCGATGCCGGGCCCGTGACCGCCGCCGTGTCGATGGTGACCGCCGGCGCCGGCGCGGAGGTGACCCCCGCGGGCGTGCCGCCTTCCAGCGCGGTGCCGGTGTTCCTGTCCCCCTTGGCCGCCTCGTTGGCGCACGCGGCCGCAAGGACCAGTGCGAAGGCGGGGAGGGTGCGAAGCTTCATCGGGCGGTGCTCCTGCTCGTTCCGGGGTCCGGCGGCGATCGCGCTCCAGTTGGGCACGTTATAGGCAACGGGTGTGCCCCATGCGCCCCGGCTGCCGTCGTGTAGCCAAAACCCGCGCCGCTGCTTAACTTTCCCCCCGTGAGTCTCTTCCAGGAGCGTGTCCGGTGCCCCTGTTTGCACCCGCCGGAGGTGTTCAGTGAACACTGTCCGGCCGTTCAGTGAACGAACGCGGTTCCATGCCCGCCCCGCCGCGACGGTGCGGCGCCTGTCGCTGCGCGCCAAGGTTTTCGTCCTTTTCGCGGGCGCCGCGCTGCTGATGCTGGTGCCGGCGCTCCTGCTGATCGCCGACGCGGTGGAGCGCGAGGTGTACGCGCGGGCCACGGGCCAGCTGAGCGACGCGCTTGAGGAGCTGCGGGAGGATTGGATCGACCGCGACGACAATCTGGCCCAGAGCGTGGCCACGATCACGGTGGACCCCCGCGTGGCCGACGTCTGGAGCAACCCGGCGGCGCTCCGGCAGCGCATCCGCGAGAACGTCCAGAAGCTGGAGGTGATCGCGGTGGACAGCGCCGGGCGCAGGCTGGCCGGGCACAGCCTGGACGAGGAGACGCTCCGGGTTCTGGCGGCGGACACGGCGCGGCGGGGGACGCGGATCGTGCTGGCGCCGGGGCCGCGCGGCGGGGTGCCTCTGCGTCTGGCGTCGTCGCCGATGGAGCGGGTCACCTGGTCCGATTCGCTGATGGAGGCGGACACGGTGCGGCTGGGTACGGTGGCCGTGGGGTCGCAGCTCACCGCCACGGGGCTGAGCAAGGACCTGCAGTCCACCGGTACCGACGTGGCGCTGATCGTGGGCGACTCGCTGCTGGGGGTGACGCTGCCAGACACCACACTGGTGCCGGAGGTGCGCGCCCTGAACCTCGGCGAGCTCCGCTCCGGTCCGAAGCGGGTGCTCCTGGGTGGACAGCCGTACCTCACGACGGTGTCCAGCCTCCCCACGCGGGGGCTGGCGGCCACGGTGATCCTCTTTCGCCCGGTGACGGACGAGCTGGGGATCGCGCGCGCCATCACGCAGTCGTTGTGGGCGATCGGGCTGGCGGCGCTTCTCCTGGCGCTCCTTCTGGCCGCGGTGGTGTCGCGCATCGTGGCGCGTCCCACGCAGGTGCTTGCCGAGGCCTCCGTGCGGCTGGCGCGCGGCGACTACGCGGCCCCCCTCCCGCGCCCGTCGGACGACGAGATCGGGCAGCTGGCGCGGGCGTTCGGCGACATGCGCGAGGCGATCTTCGCGCGCGAGCAGCGGCTGAGGTCCGCGCAGGCGGAGATGATCCACCGCGAGAAGCTGGCGGCGATGGGGCGCCTCGTAGCGCAGCTCTCGCACGAGATCAACAACCCCATCTACAACATCCAGAACTGCCTGGAGGCGCTGGAGCGCCGCGGCGACCCCCTCGATCCCAACCGCGAGTTCCTCACGCTGGCGCAGGAGGAGCTGCTGCGCATGGCCGGCCTCACGCGCCGCCTCCTGGACCAGAGCCGCCCCCTCTCCGACGCGGTGGCGCCCACGGACCTGAACGCGGTGGTGCGGCGCGTCCTGACGCTGGCGGGTGCGGAGATGGAGACGCGCGGCGTGGAGGTGGAGACGGCGCTGGACCCGACCCTTCCGCGCGTGACGGTGCACCCGGAGGCGATCCAGCAGGTGCTCGCGAACCTCGTCTACAACGCGGGCGACGCCATGTCCGGCGGCGGCACCCTGCGCGTGGTGACGCGCGTGGCCGACGACGCCGTGGAGGTGATCGTGGAGGACACCGGGACCGGCATCGCCGAGCACGACCTGCCGCACATCTTCGAGGCGTTCTACACCACCAAACCGGGTATCGCGGGGATCGGCCTCGGCCTCTTCGTCTCCGAGGGTATCGTGCGCGGCCACCGCGGCCGTCTTTCGGTGGAGAGCACTGTGGGCCGCGGCAGCCGCTTCACCGTCCGCCTCCCCCGCGAAACGCTGGACGAGACGCTCGCCGAAGCCCCCGCCGAGGCCGCCACGGCCGGCGCCGCGGTCTGAACACGCACTCACGCACTAACGCACTGCCTTTCCCAGGATTACCGTTGACGACCGATACACCACGCATCCTCATCATCGACGACGACCGCGCGTTCCGCGTGGGGACCGGCGCGCTCCTGGCCGACGAAGGGTACGCCGTGGATGCGGCGCCCGGCGGCGACGAGGGGCTGGAGAGGCTGCGCAGCGACCACTACGACATGGTGCTGCTGGACCTGAAGATGGAGGGCCGCACCGGGCTTTCCGTGCTCCAGGAGCTGCGCGTCTCCGGCAACGACGTGCCCGTGCTTATGCTGACCGGCTACGCCACGGTGGACAGTGCGGTGCAGGCGCTCAAGCTGGGCGCGGACGACTACCTGACCAAGCCCTGCGACAACCAGGTGCTTCGCCAGAAGATCCGCACCGTGCTCGCCCGGCGCGAGCCGGTGCTGGGCGCCGGAGCTCGCCGGCTGGTGGCGACCACCACCAAGATGCGCGAGGTGCTCCGCGCCATCTCCCGCGTCGCCCCCACGGAGAGCACCGTGCTGCTGCGCGGCGAGACGGGTTCGGGAAAGGAGGTCATAGCCCGGGCCCTGCACGAGGAAAGCCCGCGGCGGGCGCGGGCTTTCGTGGCGGTCAACTGCTCGTCGCTGGCGGAGGGGCTGCTGGAAAGCGAGCTGTTCGGCCACGCGCGCGGCGCCTTCACCGGCGCCGTCACCGACCGCAAGGGCCTCTTCGAGGAGGCCAACGCCGGGACGCTCTTCCTCGACGAGATCGGCGACGTTTCGCCGGCCATGCAGGCCAAGCTCCTGCGCGTGCTGCAGGAGCGCGAGGTGGTGCGGGTGGGGACCTCGCGCCCCGTCTCGGTGGACGTGCGAGTGGTGGCGGCCACGCACCAGGACCTGGAGGCGATGGTGGAGGAGGGGCGCTTCCGAAAGGACCTCTACTTCCGCCTCAAGGTCTTCCAGATCCGCGTGCCGCCGCTGCGCGACCACCCGGACGACATCCCCGCGCTGGTGGCCGCCGCGCTCGCCCGCTGGAACGAGCGCAGCGAAGCCTCCCGCCGCGTGGCCGGCATCTCCGACGAGGCGATGGAGCTCCTGACGGCCTACGACTGGCCGGGCAACGTGCGCGAGCTGATGGCGGCGGCGGAGTACTCGTGCATCGTGTGCGAGGGCGGCCGCATCCTCCCCTGCCACCTGCCCGAGGAGATCCGCGAGGGCGCCGGGACGTTCGCCACTGGCGACGGCCGCAAACCGGGCGCCGTGGATTCACGCCCCGAGAGCGGCCGCCGCTACCAGGCCCCCGACTCCGACGCCGAGCGCGAGGCGATCCGCTCCGCCCTCGAGGAAGCGAACGGCAACCGCACCAAGGCCGCCGCCGCGCTGGGGATGGGGCGCACGACGCTCTGGCAGAAGCTCAAGGAGTACGGGCTGTAGGGAATTCCCATAACACCGGCGGTCGAAACCGCTGCAACAACCGCGGGAAACCTGCCTTCGCAGGTTTGGGGGCAGGGTTGGTGCGGGGCCCCAGCATCGGTCCGGCGGCGAACCGGGGGCTGAAGCCCCCGGCTGGAACCACGGGAAGGCGGCTGAAGCCGGCTCGAGAAACGCGGCATTGGACCCGGAGTCCGCGGAGGCGGACTTTGTGCTTTTGTTGCCGCGAGTTTACTCGCCAGGGCAGGGTCTGGCCTACTCCACCACGATCGTCCCCTTCATCGACGGGTGCGGCTCGCAGTGGTAGGGGAAGCGGCCGGCCTGGGTGAAGGTGTGCTCAAAGGTGGTGTTGGGGGAGATCAGGCCCGAGTCCCAGCTCCCGGCACCCTCGGCGTCGGAGGTGGAGGAGTGCTGGACGGCGTCGCAGTTGGCGAAGATGACGCGCGTGCCAGGGCGCACGCGCAGCTCGCCGGGGCCGAAGGCGAAGTCGCGGATGCGCACCACGTTGGGCTGCGTGCCGCCGCAGAGCTCGGCCGCGCTCCCGCCTGTGCTCCCCGCCACACGCTCGGAGAAGCACCCGCCCAGCGATGCCGCCACGACCGTCGTGGCAAAGGCCGCGCAGCCGAAGCTGTAAATCGATTTGATGGTCATTTGACGATCACCACTCCCTTCATGAAGGGGTGCGGGGTGCACTGGAAGTCGTAGGTGCCAGGCGCGGTGAAGGTGTGCCGCCACACCCGCCCCGGCTCGATCAGCCCCGAGTCGAAGGAGCGGTCCACCGCCGTCACCGTGTGCGCCAGCGCGTCCGTGTTCGTCCATTCCACCGTCGTCCCCGCCGCGATCTCGATGCGCGCGGGGATGAAGGCCAGGTTGCGTATCCCGGCTTTCACCACCGGGCCCGTCGCTGGCGCAGACGGGGTGGACGGAGCGGCGGCGGGGGCGGTGTGCGCTGGGGCGGCCGGCTGCGCGCCGCCGCCGCCGAACCAGCGGGCCAGCGTCACAGGGATGGTGAACTCGAAGCCGTAGCGGATCTCCTTCTCACCGCGCGACGAGCCCTGCAGCGTGTACGCGTTGGTGTTGGCCGCCTGCAGCGAGAGCGAGTGCGGCGTGTGGGGAAGGGCTACGTGCAGCCCCGCGCTCCACGCCATCCGCTCCTCCGGCGTGCGGTCCATGAGCGTCGCCACGTCGCCGGCGAGCGCCAGGTAGCGCGAGATGCGCAGCGTGCCCCCGCCCGCCACAGCGAAGCGCGTCTGGCCGGCCACCAGCGGATCGGAGAGGACGCGCGCGGCGGCCATCAGGCGCACCGGGCCCTGGCGCCGGGCCAGCGTCACCTCGCCGTCCACGCCGGCGGCGGCGAGGTTGTAGGCGACCTGCGCGGCCACGTCGGCGGGCGCGCCGCCATCCTGCGCAAAGAAGGCGTGGCGGGCCCATAGCTCCCATTCGTTGGGGTAGCGCGGCGCGAGCTGCGAGTTGGTGGCGTAGTGGGCGCCCACCAGCGTGCGCTTCGGGAGCCCCGCCGCCACCGTAAAGGTGGGGACGTTGATCACCTTGCGCTCCGGCGCCGAGCTGGCGGTGAAGCGGTGCATGAAGTTGAAGTACAGCTGCCCGCTGTTCCCCACCCACCCGCCCGTCACGTTGGGCGAACGGTCCAGCAGCGACTGGGCGTGCGCCGCGGGGGCGCTCAGCGCGAGGAGGATGAGGGCGGCGGCTGGGATGGGCTTCGGCACGGTCGGCTCCGGTGCGGTGGGCGGCGGGCGGCGCGCGGATGCACGCCGCCCGTTCGCGTCTACTGGACGGTGAGGACTCCCTTCATCCCCATCGCCATGTGCGGCATGCAAAAGAACTCGTAGCGGCCCGGCTTCACCCCGGCGAAGCTGATGGTGTAGACGCCGTTCGCCTGGGTCACCAGCGGGCCCCAGAGCGCCTGGATCTGCGCCGGCATCCCGGCCGAAAGGGCGCGCTCGGCGTCGTCCGGCACCTTCGCCGGATCGAAGGAGACGTTGTGCGGGCCGCCGCTGGCGTTGACGAAGCGCACGCGGTCGCCCGCCTTGATGGTGAGGCTCGCCGGCTCGAAGCGGGCGGCGCTCCCCACCATCACCATCTTCACCTCGTGCGTGGTGGGAGGCGTGTCCGCCGACGCACGGACGGCGAAGGGGGCGATGGCCAGGGCGAGTGCCGCGAGGATGGTCGTTTTGCGCATGGTATGGCTCCGTTGGTGATGGATGGTCGGGCGCGTCACTGGACGACGACGCGCCCCGTCATGCCCGAGTGCCGCGTGCACTGGTAGTCGTAGCTTCCCGCGGTGGTGAACTGGCGCGCGATGTTGCCGCTGCGGGTGTCCGGGATGTTGCCGCCCGCGGGCGCCGCGCCGTTGAAGGTGACGTTGTGCGTGGCCCCGCTGATCTGCCACGTCACCGTGCCGCCCGCCGCGATGGTGACCGCCTGCGGCGCGAACGTTTCGCCCGGCGTGGTGACCGTTGCGGACGAGTTGCCCGGCGGCGGCGGAGGAGGCGGAGTCGTGCCCCCGCCCGCGGTCACGCTGACCGTCGCCGATCCCGTGCGCGTGACGCCACCGGAGGTGATGGAGGCGGTGATCGTCGCGCTCCCCGCCGCCACGCCCGTGACGACGCCCGTGCCGCTGACGGTGGCGCGGGTTGCGTCGCTGGTGGTCCAGGTGGCGGCGGGCAGACCGGACATCGGCTGGCCGTTCTGGTCGAGCGGCGTCGCCAGGAGCTGCGCGGTGGATCCCACGGCGACGCCTGGCGCGCCCGGCACCACCGACACCGAGGTGAACACCGCCGATGAGGTCCCGCCCTGTACGATGACGGTGCCCGTCTCGTTGTGGTTCTCGTGTCGCGCGCAGCGGTACGTGTAGGTGCCCGCCGTGGGGAAGGTGCGCGAGACGGACCTGCCCTCGTCCATCTTGGGGATGTTGCCCCCCGGAGGCGCCGCGCCCGTCCAGGTGACGTCGTGCTCGTCGTCCACCATCGTCCACGTCACCGTGCCGCCCGGGGTGATGGTGACGCTGGCGGGCGAGAACGCGTGCTCCAGCCCCTGAACCGTCGCGCTGCTGCTTCCGCCGCCGCCCGGGGGTGGCGCGCTCGCGGTGACGGTGATCGTGGCCGTCGCCGTGTGCGTGACGCCGCCCGAGGTGAGCGATGCCGTGATCGTCGCCGTTCCCGCAGCCACGCCGGTGACCAGGCCCGCGGGGCTCACGGTGGCCACCGACGCGTTGCTGGTGGTGAAGGCGGCGGCCGGCAGACCCGACATCGCCTGGCCGCTCCCGTCGCGCGGGGTGGCGGCGAGGGGCAGCGTCGACCCCGCCGCCACCGCGCCCGATGCGGGCGACAGGGCAAGCGAGGCGAAGGTGGCGCCCGCGGGCCGCGTCACTGTCACCTGCACGCCGGCGGTGCGCGTGGCCCCGGCGGCGGTGAGGCTGGCGGTGATGGTGGCCGTTCCGGCTCCCACGCCGGTGACGACGCCGCTGCCGCTGACCGTGGCCACGGCGGCGTCGCTGGTGGTCCACGTGGGCGCCGGGAGCCCGCTCATGGCGGTCCCCGAGGCGTTCACGGGTGTGGCGGATAGCTGCAGGGTGCCGCCGGCGGCGACGCTGGCGGTGGTGTGGCTCAGCGTGAGTCCGGCGGGGGCGGTGATCTCGCCTCCATTGCCGGTCCCGTTCTCCGTCGGCGTCGTGGCCGCCCCGCCGCCGCCGCATGCGGCCAGCGCGGCGAGGACCAGCGCGGTGATCAAGGGCTTGTACATCGGGGGGTCCCTTCCGCTGCGAGGGTCTCCCGTTGTCCCGGGAGTCGTTTGTTTCGTGTCCTCTGCAAAGGCAACACGGGGACCGGTCCCGCGACGCATGCGGGGAGCGCTGCAAGCCGTTGTGAATGCTGGGGGTTGGGTGTGCGGTGCGCGGGCGGAGGGATGCAGTGCGGCGGGTTCGGTGTGTATCGCAGCGATACACCGTGTCGTGCGGGGGGACAGGCCCGCGTTGGTGAGGCGCGCGCGGTGTGGCGCGGGGGCGGGCACGGGCAACCACGTTGGGGCGGCCCTACGTCGTGACGGTGGGTCGAGACGGGGGTGGGGGAGGGCAGACACGCAGGTCTGCCCCTACGGATATTGGTGTTGCCAGCGGTGGTCGAGGCGGGGCGGAGGGTGGGCGCGATGAATCGCGCCCCTACCACAGCCGGCAGCGAGGAACGAGCGGGGGTGAGGGCCTCTTGTCCCGCGCCCCCCGCCGCGCTACACATCAGCATCATCACCAGCCCCGCGGGCCCGCCGGTCCTCTCCCCCAAGCCGCTCCGCCATGCTCCCCGACACCGCCGCCGACGACGCCCGCGTCGCCGCTTCGATCGATCACTGGAAGCGCAAGCTGCTGGACCTGAGCAAGCGCAACCGCGCGCTCAACTTCAGGATGACGCGCGTCTCCACCATCGCCGTGGTGGACGAGCGGCCGGCCGAGGTCTTCCACCGCCTCTACCTGGCCGAGAAGCCCATGCGCTTCCGCGCCGCCGTGCCGGAGCCGGAGACCGCAGCCGCCGCGTCCGAGCCGGCAATCCCAGCCGAGCCTGCCGTGACGGAGGCTGGGGTGGAGACGGATGACGAGGCGATGCCGCAGGCGGCGGGGTACGCGCCGTACGAGGCCGCGGCGCTCCACGAGAAGCACCGCGACGACACCCTCCAGACCAGCTCGCCCGCGGACAAGCTGGACCACTCCCTCCGCCGCATCGACGCGCAGGCCATCGAGACCCAGGAAGAGCAGGGGGTCAACACGCTCTTCATGGCGCTCGGGATGCTGCACTACCGCGAGTCCGCCGATTCGGACCAGACGCTGCGCGCGCCGCTCGTCCTGCTGCCGGTCGCTTTGAAGCGCGCCTCAGCGGCCGCCGGGTACACGGTGACGGCCACGGATGACGATCCCATCGTCAACCCCGCCCTCGCCGAGCACCTGCGCCGCGGCTTCGGCGTGGTGCTCCCCGAGCTTCCGGACCCCGCCACCATCGCGGACGACTACGACCTGCAGGCGTTCTTTCAGGCGGTCACGGAGGCAGTGAAGGGGCAGGTGGGGTGGCAGGTGACGACGGAGGTGTACCTGGGCCTCTTTGCCTTCCAGAAGTTCGTGATGTACAAGGACCTGGAGGCGAACGGCCTCGCGTTCGGCACGCACCGGCTCGTGCGGCAGCTCGTCACGCGCAAGGGCGGCGACCTGTCGCAGCTGCCTGAGGACGTGCGCACGATGCAGCTCGACGCCGACTTTCCGCCCGAGCGCACCGCGCAGGTGGTGGACGCGGACGGGAGCCAGCTTCGCGCGATCGCCGCCGTGGCGCGCGGGCACGACCTGGTGCTGGAGGGGCCGCCGGGGACGGGGAAGTCGCAGACCATCACCAACCTGATCGCGCAGGCGCTGGCGGATGGGCGGTCGGTGCTGTTCGTGGCCGAGAAGATGGCCGCCCTCTCCGTGGTGCACGAGCGGATGGTGCGCGCGGGGCTGGGCGAGCTCTGCCTGGAGCTGCACTCCGGCAAGACCAACAAGCGCGCCGTGGTGAAGGAGATCGCGCGCGCCGTCGACGCATCGCTCCAGCGCCCGCGCCCGCCCGAAGGTGCGGCGGCGCGCCTGCCCGCCGTGCGCGGTGCGCTTACGGCGTACACGGAGGCGGTGCACACTCCATTCGGCGCGGCGGGCTTCACCCCGTTCCGCGGCTTCGGAGAGCTGCTCGCGCTGAAAGATGCGCCGCGCGTGCGCCTGGAGCGCCCCATCGACACCGTCACGCGCGAGGAGCTGGACGCCGCCGTTCGCGACCTGGAGGAGCTGGCCCGCGCCGCCGCCGAGACGGGCGACCCCGCACGCCACCCCTGGCGCGACTCCGCGCGCACCTTTTGGCCGGAGGACGACCTGGAATCCGCGCGCGCCATGATCCGCGAGCTGCGCGCCCACCTCGCCGAGGCCGCACGTCTCGCGGGCGAGGTGGCGGCGGGCTTCGGCCTGCCTCCCGTGAAGACGCTGTCGGACGTGGACACGGCGGTGCGCGTGGCCGCCGTCGTCGGTCGCTCGCCGGGCGCGCCGCTGGCCGTGCTGCGCAGCGACGCCTGGAACGCGCCGCCGCGCGAGGCGCTGGAGCTGGCGGCGCTCGGCAGGCGGGTGAAGGAGTTGCGCGAGCGGGTCCTTTCGCGCCTCGGGCCGGACGTGCTCACGGCCGAGCACGGAGACGACGCCGCGTTCATGGAGGCGAAGGAGAGCTCCCCCTTCCGCTTCCTCAACTTCCTCAGCGGCCGCCACCGCATGCTCAAGCGGCGCTGGCTCGCCCTGCGCCTCCCTGGCTACACGGCCACGCTGCTGGAACAGGCGGACGAGATGCGGAAGTCGGACGAGCTGCGGCGCGAGCGTGCCGCGCTGGCGGTGGGTGATGTCCACGGCAGGCAGCTCTTCGGCGCGCTCTGGAACGGCGAAGATTCGGATTGGGAGGCGCTGGAGGGATACGTGCGCTGGGTGGTGGAGTTCCGCGGCGTCTGCGTGGCGCACGGGCTGGATGAAAAGGCCGCCGAGCTGGCTGCGCGCGCCGCGCCGGACGTCTCACTCTCGCAGGCGCTGGCGCGGGCGGCGGAGGGTGCGCGCCAGGCGCTGGCGGGGCTGCGAGTGCGTGCGGAGTGGCCGCTCGACTACCTGGCCGGCGCGCCGCTGGAGGAGCTGATCGCGCGCGCCGCGGCACTTGACGAGGGATGGGTCCTGGCGCCGCGCTGGGCCGCGTTCGAGATGGTGAGGCAGCGCGTGGCGGCTGGAGTGGCGGGGGAGCTGGTCGCACCCGCGCTGGCGGGGGAGGTGGCGTGGACGGATCTCTCTCGCGCATTCCGCCGCGCCTTCCACGCGAAGTGGACGGCCGCCGCGGTGGCGGAGCGCGAGCCGCTGCGCCAGTTCGCCACGCTCACCCACGAGCAGCGCGCCGCCGAGTTCCGCGAGCTGGACGAGGCGGTGCTGCGCGAGAACCGCGACGCGCTGATCGGCCGCATGCGCGAGGCGGTGCAGGCGCGCCTCCGCGAGCCCGCCGCGCGCGAGGGGATGCCCTTCCTTCAGCGCGAGATGGCGAAGGAACGCCGTCACGCCCCGCTGCGCAAGACGCTGCGCTCGGCCGGCGCCGCCATCCGCGCCATCAAGCCGTGCTTCATGATGAGCCCGCTCACCGTGGCGCAGCTGCTGGACGGCGACCGCCCGTCCTTCGACCTGGTGATCTTTGACGAGGCCAGCCAGCTCCCCTCGGAGGACGCGGTGGGCTCCATCGTGCGCGGCGCGCAGCTGGTGGTGGTGGGCGATCCCAAACAGCTCCCGCCCACCAACTTCTTTGCCGTGATGTCCGGCCAGGCGGAGGCCCCCGCGGCCGACGACGGCACCCCCGTCCTGGAAGACACCGAAAGCGTGCTGGAGGAGTTCATGGGCGCGGGCGTCCCCCGCACGCGCCTGCGCTGGCACTACCGCAGCACGCACGAGTCGCTGATCACCTTCTCCAACGTCTCGTTCTACGACGCGGAGCTGCACACCTTCCCCAGCGTGGAGACGGCGACGCACTCCGCCGGGCTGGTGTTCGAGCTGGTGCCGGATGGCGTGTACGAGGGGAAGGGGCTCAACCTGGTGGAGGCGCGCCGTGTGGCCGACGAGGTGGTGCGCCACGCCCGTGAGACGCCCGATCTGTCGCTGGGCGTCGGCACCTTCAACCTTCGCCAGCAGCTCGCCATCCAGGACGAGCTGGAGCTGCGCCGCCGCGAAGACCCGTCGCTGGAGGCCTTTTTCGCGCGCAGCAACACGGAGCCCTTCTTCGTCAAGAACCTGGAGAACATCCAGGGCGACGAGCGCGACGTCATCCTGCTGAGCGTGACCTACGCCCGCGGGCGCGACGGCAAGCTGCGCCACAACTTCGGCCCCATCAACGGCGAGAACGGCTGGCGGCGCCTCAACGTCCTCACCACCCGCGCGCGCCAGCGGATGGTGGTCTTCGCATCCATGCGCGGCGACGACATCAACCCCGCCGCCACCACTTCGCGCGGCGCCGCCCTCCTGCGCGAGTTCCTCCTGTACGCCGAGCACGGCCGCCTGGACAGCGCCACCGCCAGCGCGGCCGCGGACACCGATTCGCCCTTTGAGCGCGAGGTGCTCGCCGAGCTCACGCAGCGCGGGCTCCACCTTCAGCCGCAGGTGGGCGTCGCGGGCTACCGCATCGACTTCGGGGTGATCGACCATGAGGCGCCCGGCCGATACGTCTGCGGAATCGAGTGCGACGGCGTGGCCTACCACTCCTCCGAGACCGCACGCGACCGCGACCGCCTCCGCCAGCAGGTGCTGGAGCGGCGCGGCTGGGAGATCCACCGCATCTGGTCCACCGACTGGTTCAAGGACCGCGAGGGCCAGATCGAGCGCATCCTGCGCAAGGTGGAGGAGTCGCGCACCCGTGCCCGCACCGCCCCCGCGCAGCTGCAAGTCGACCGCATCGTCTCCGCCCCCGAGCCCGCCGAGGAGCCCACGCAGGCAGCCGCACCCGATGACGCCGGTGACGCCCCCGCAAGCATCGCCGCCACGCCGTACCGGATGGCCGACACGACCCCGCGCCACGCCGGCACCGAGCTAGCCGCCGCCCCCGACGCCGAGCTCCTCCGCGCCATCACCGTCGTCGTGGAAGCCGAGGCGCCGCTGCACGTGGACGATCTCGTGTCTCGCGTCGCGGCGATGTGGGACGTGCCGCGCGCCGGGAGCCGGATGGTTGCGCGGGTGATGGACGCGCTCTCCGCGGCCGAACGCGCGGGCCGCGTGCACGTGCGCGGCGACTTCGTGTGGGGCGCGGACGGCGCGGTGACGGTCCGCTCGCGCGCCGGCACCCGCATCCCCGCCGAGCGGATCGCGCCGGAGGAGTATCGCGAGGCCGTCCTTGCCGTCCTGCGCACGGGCGACGGCCTGCCGCGCCGCGAGCTGGCGAGCGAAGTGTGTGGTCTGCTGGGCTTCAGCCGCACCGGCCCGCGCCTGGAGGAAGCCGTCGGCGCCGCCCTCGACGCCCTCCTCGCCGAAGGCACCATCGGCGAGGGCAGCACCGGTGTCCGCCTGCGCGCATAGCCTCTGCGAACAGCGGTTTCACACAGAGACGCAGAGGAAAAGGAGAGGGCACAGAGGACTCCGTGAGTCCCTCCTCCTCTTTTTGTCTTCCTCTGTGTCTCTGTGTGAGGCTGTTTGGGACTACAGGCCGGCCGCGGGGCGCGGCATGCGGAGGCGCGCCTCATCGCCGGACTGGAAGGCGCCGCACTGCGTGAGGACCCGCTGCGCGGCGGCGAGATGGCCGAAGTCCACCGCGGCGGTGAATCGCTGGGCGAAGTCGAGCACCTGGATCAACGCTTTGGGATCGTCCTGATTCGAAAGACGGCGCAGGCCGGCGATGTAGTCTCCCCGGAACGCCGTGGGGATCAGGAGCCGCCGCTGCCCTCCGGAGACCAGCTCCGCGTTCATCATCGCCCGCGCGAGGCGGCCGTTTCCATCATTGAACGGGTGCGTTTCCGATATCAGGAACATCATGTAGACCGCACGATGGAACGGGTCGGGGAGCGACGGCATGATCTCCAGACCCCTGGACATCGTGCCCACCAGCAGCTCGGGATGCACGAAGACCGTGTCGCCGGCGCGATTGACGACCTCCTTGAAGCGGCCCGGCTGCGTCTCTGGCCTGCCGTGCAGGATCGTCTCGTGCCTGGATTCTAGCATCGCACGGAACGCGGGGAAGTCGCGGGCCAGGTCAGCGGCGCTCTGGCCCATCTCGTGGCTGCTGGACACCAGGCGGAACGTCCCCAGGACGTCGTGCGCGTCAGCGGGACGCGCGGCCGGAATGCGGTTCTCGAAGACGATCTCCAGGGCCTCTTCGATCTCGAATTCGGTTCCCTCGATGAAGTTGGAGAAGTAGGCGTCGAAGAACGCTAGATTCTGGAACGAGGGCCCACGGATCACCGGATCCGGGCGATCCACCGAGGGCCAGAGCCGGAGCGCATCGGCGAGGCGCGTGAACCGCTCCAGGCGCACGGCATCGTAGGGCACGCCCGCGGCGCGCGCGATCGCGGTAGGAGCATGCATCCTGGCTTTGCGAGTGCCGAGGAGCGCCCCAACGATCCTATCGAGCTTCGCGTATGCCTCCTGAAGTCCGAGATCCGGTGCGATCGCCCGTGCCCGGTCGCGTATGCTGTTGATCCAGATCTCCCCCTTGAAGGAGAGCCTGCGCTCGAGGATCGTCTCCAGCTCGGTGGTGGAAACGACGGACGCTTCGCTGCTCCGCACCCGCGAGAATCTGAGGCACTCCAGGAGCGCACGCGATTCAGACGCCATGTACAGCGCCCCGAAATAGCCGTTGTCGCCCTCGAGCGGTCCCGGACCCTTGAGGATGCGGACGGTAGCGCCGGGAAGCCGCACGATCCTCTCGTACGCGCCGGTCAGGAATACCGTCCCCCCGGGCGTCGGCTTCTGGGTGAGCGCGGTGCGATGGGAGACGACCGCGCCGGGGAATAGGAGGGCGATCACCTGCCACAGGTTCCTGCCGACGATGATCTCCGGCGCATCGGTCTGGTTCGGCGTGTACAGGCGCGGCCCGATCTTCCGAAGCTCGCCCCGCTTCACCATCCGCCGGACGGCACCGCTCGTTTCCGACGTGCTCACCAGCACTTCCGGTAAACCGCGAGGCGGAGTTTTTGCCACCATGGTGTACCTGCCGGGGCTGAATGCGGATAATCTACAACCTAAGCTACGTTTCTGTACAATCTTTTACAATATAACAGAGTGGCGATGCACACGATGGAAACGTCGAACTCGTTCGCGGACACGCTGGAGACGGAGGACGATGCCACCTACTCGTGGTGGCGTGACACGCACCCGGATGGCTTCGTGCTGGCCGTGCGCGCCCGCCATGCGCCGATTCTCCATCGCGCCGGATGCTCCGAGGTGGACCGCGACCGGCATCCGAAGCGGCTCAAGGCCAAGGGCGCCCGCCAGATCTGCGCGGAGACCAAGTCGGCGCTGCGCAGCTGGCACGGGCGCGAGGTGCCGGAGCACGCGGGGCTGATCGACCGATGCACCAAGTGCGGGCCCTGACCACCTCCACCGGGTAGGCATCATGCGCGCATCATTCCGTCTCGCGGCCGTCGCCGCGCTCGTAGGGCTTCCCCTCGCGGCTTCGGGGCAGGCGCTCCGCAGCGTGTACACCTCGCTCGACACCTCGCGCTGCCGCCTCCTCAGCAGGCACGAGGAGACGGGGGGCACCGTCCATCGCTGCCGCGGCGTGTCCGGGTACGCGCTCCAGGTGGCGGACGACGACAATCGCATGTCCCTGAACGTCGTCACGCCGGCGGGGCGGGTGCAGGAGCTGAATTACTGGGGCGTCATCACCGGCAACTTCTCCACCCTGGGCCCGCGCGCGGAATGGCGGATGCGCGGCGAGCGGCCCATCGCGCTGATCGTGCGGGTCAACGCCAACGAGGACCCCTCCAATCCGGAGCGGACCACGTCGTACCTGGCCGTCGCCAGGGTGTCGGTGCGGGGGAGCTGCGTGACGGACCGCATCCGGCCCAGCGCCAACGCCAACGAGCTGGCCCGCCGCGCCGCGGACCGGTCAGCGGGGCGGCCGTGTCTGGCGCGCCGGCCGTGAGGCTCATGCGCGCGGTGCTTCTGCTGGCCACGCTTGGCGCCGTGCCGCTGACCGCGCAGAGCCGGCCGGCCGCGGAGGTCAATGCGGACAGCGTTAGCCTGGAGGGCCGCGCGCGCGCCTTCTTCCACCAGGTTCGGGAGGAATCGCGTCCAGGGACGGCCGCGTTCTTCCCGCGGCGCGGCGGCTGGAGCTGGGTCAGCAGCAGGCCGCAACCGGACGGCAGCATGCGCGCTGGAGTGTGGCGGTTTCGCGCGGAAGAAGCGCTCCCGGCCATGAGCGCGGGCGGACCGCTGTGCGGTACGTTCGGCGGCAGGTACGGGCACTACGGACCCGTCGAGACCGTGTTCGGGATGCAGGTGCGGATGCACCGCGAGCCCTGGCGCCGGGTACGCGGCAACCGGTTCGTTCCGCACGGGGGGCCGGACGACGCGCCGACGTTCGTGGAATGGAGGCGGGAGGACGGCCGCTGGGTGGTGTCCGCGTTCGGCGATCGGAGCCACTACATCTACCAGCCCCGCATGCTGGGAGAGCCTCGTGGGATGATCGTGCGGGATCTCGTCGTCACTCCATCGCCGCCCCGGTATGCCGCTGAAACGGAGTGGTTCAGGAACAACCAGCCGATCACGCTGGGACGGACCCGCTTCATCAAGTACGGCCGACCACGCCCGATCGACCCGGCCGAGCTGTCGCGGATCGGTCTCCTGGGGCAGGTGGTGATCTATAGCGAACGGGGGAAGGCGAAAAGGCCCGATGTGCTCTACGTGCCATTGGAAGCCTCAACCTTTCAGCCGTATGAGAATACCGCGGTGTCGCTGCCCTGCAGCTAGGGTGCGGCTGAACTTCTGACGAGACGGATGCAGAGATGAGCGGGACCGGGCAGTTCCCCGCCGAGACGAGCGCGACCGGCGAGTTCGTGCGGCAGAAGTACTCGATCCGCGATCGGATCACGGCCGATGGATCGTCCGGCTTTCCCGCGGAGGCGGGGCGGTATCACCTGTACGTGTCGCTGGCGTGCCCGTGGGCGCACAGGGCCATCATCGTGCGCCGGCTGCTCGGGCTGGAGGACGTCATCTCCATGACCGTGGTCGATCCGGTGCGCGACGAGCGGGGGTGGGCCTTTCGCGACGGGCCGGGCCATTCGGTGGACGGGGTGTGCGGCTTCCAGTTCCTGTCCGAGGCCTACCTGCTGACCGATCCGGAGTACACCGGGCGCTACACCGTGCCCTGCATCTGGGACCGCGAGACGAAGCGCCTCGTCACCAACAACTATCCGGACATCACCATCGACTTCGAGACGCAGTTCGGCGCGTTCCAGAAGCCGGACGCGCCCGACCTGTATCCCGTCGCGCTGCGCGAGGAGATCGACGAGGTGAATGAGCTGGTGTACCAGGGCGTGAACAACGGGGTGTACCGCACGGGGTTCGCCGCGTCGCAGGAGGCGTACGACGCGGCCGTGCACACGCTCTTTGCGCGGCTGGACTGGCTGGAGGAGCGGCTGGCCGGGCAGCGCTACCTGGTCGGCGGGCAGCTCACCGAGGCGGACGTCCGGCTGTTCACGACGCTGGCGCGCTTCGACGCCGTCTACGTGGGCCACTTCAAGTGCAACCTGCGCCGCCTGGTGGACTATCCCAACCTGTGGGGGTACGCCCGCGACCTGTACCAGCGCCCCGAGTTCGGCGAGTCGGTGAACTTCGACCACATCAAGCGGCACTACTACATGACGCACGAGCAGCTCAACCCGTCGCGCATCGTGCCGGCCGGCCCGCTGAACGACTGGATGGCGCCTCACGGGCGCGAGGGTCTCGGCGTATGAGCGGCGTGACCGTCCATGACGCGCGCCCCGGCGACCGTGAGACGATCCGCGCGCTGACGCTGACCGCGTACTCGGAGCTGGCCAGCGTGATGGCGCCGGCCGCATGGGCGGGGCTCGACGGGGCCGTCCGCGCCGCGCTCGAAGTCGAAGGCGAGGGAGTGGAGCGCATCGTGGCGGAGCGGGGTGGCGAGATCGTGGGGAGCGTGATGCTGTACGCGCATTCCGCGGATGCGTACGGCGGGCTGGTGAAGCGGGCGGGCTGGCCCGAGCTGCGGCTGCTGGCGGTGGCGCCCACGGCGCGCGGAGCCGGCTTGGGCCAGGCGCTGGTGGACGAGTGCGTGCGCCGCGCCCGCGAGTCCGGCGCCCGCGAGCTGGGGCTCCACACCTCCGAGAGCCTCCGCGCCGCCGTTCGCATGTACGAGCGGATGGGCTTCGAGCGCGCCCCCGAGTACGACTTCCGCCCGCCCGGCGCCGAGCTGGTGATGGCGTACCGGCTTCCGCTCGACGGGCGCTAACTCCGCCGCGGAGCGATTTCTGCCGGGGGCGATCCGGCAAAGCGCGCATCCACACGGGGGGCAGCCATGTTCCGACAGAGCAGCGAAGAAGAGTACGAGCGGGCGTGCGAGGCGGGGACGCGGCACCTGTTCGCGCTGGGTCACTTCGAGTTCCGCGACGCGCTGGATGGCGAGGGCGAGCTTCACCACTTCGTCCTGGACTCCAGCGAGACGGAGGGCGCGCCGGGGGTCTTTGAGACGGACCAGCTGGCGATGTACGAGTTCATGGCCCGCTTCCTGGCCGGGGAGTACGAGAAGCGCGAGTACCGCCTGGAGCGCTCCCCCGCGCAGGACGCGCTCCTGGACACGCTCGAGATCGCCGCCGCCCGCGCCCGCGGCGGCGAGACGACGTTCGTGTTCGACGACCTGGATGCGGCGGTGGAGTGGGACGAGGAGGAGGAGCCGTAGGGCAGACCCCTCACCCCCCCGGCCCCCCTCTCCCAAACTGCTGGGAGAGGGGGGAGATCGCGGCCTTCCGGTGCCCGCGCCGGCGCAGCAAAACGCGCAGATCCGTAGGGGCGCGATTTATCGCGCCCGTGCCCAATGCCGCGCCGACATTCGGCTTTCTCGCACCGCCACCTCGTAGGGGAAGCCCCGCGTGGCTGCCCGTGCTCGCCCCGTTCCCGATGATCGGCGCGTCGACATCAGACAGCGGCCCCTCCCGCGTCGGCGCGGGAGGGGCCTCGTGTCTCATAGTGGCGCGTTATGCCTCCGCCACGTCCTCGTCATCCACCTCGTCGTCCTCGTCATCCGCGCCTTCGGACGGGTCAAAGGGGAAAATCAGGGAGTTGCGCACGGGGTGATATCGCGCACCGAACGCCTTGGCCTCGACCAGCGCCTCCTGCTTCGCCAGCCCCTTCTCCACGATCTCCTGGATGATGGCGTCCGTGAGCGGGACACTGCCTTCCAGCTTCTCATCGCTCATCGCTCCCCCTCGCGTAGGAAGAAGTGCGTGAGTGCGTCAGTGCGTTAGTATCCGCCAATCACCAGCGCACTTACGCACTGACGCACTCACGCACCGCTGTTCCACCAGGCACTTGGCACTGAGCACTTGGCACTTCCGTTCATTTCAACGGACACCTCAACACCGACATCGTCCCCGGCACATGCCGGCCGTGGCCCTCGCTCACCAGCGCCACGGTGCCGTCGTCCGCGAGGGCGACGCCTTCGCCCTGGGCCTCGCCGAGGGGGATGAGGTCGGTGCGGCGCAGGGGGGCGGGCGGGGCGGGCGAATTGCCCACCAGGTCTGCGGTGCGGTACACGTTCACCAGGCTGTACGTGCGCACCGCCACGAAGCGCCCGTCCGGCGACGCGCTGGCGCCGGTCACGCGGTCGCCCGGCTGCGATGGGGTGGGGGCGAGCTGGCGGACGTGCACCAGCGTCGCGGGGACGCCCTCGCGGAGCGGCGTGGGCCAGCGGAAGAGGTCCACGGCGGTGCGGGTCCCCTTGCTGATCAGGTACACCTCGCCGCCGGGGAGCACGAAGATCGCCTCCGCGTCGCGCCCGCGGCCGTCGGGGAAGCGCGCGGTGTAAGTACGCACCGGGCCGACCCGCTCGCCGGCGGCGCTCGGCTCGGGGGCGACGAGGAGCGCCAGAGGCTCGCTGCCGCGGCTGTTGTCGCCGATGTCGGCCATGTAGACGCAGCTCCCCTCCGCGCAGGGGCCCACCGCCATGTCCTCCCAGTCGCGCATGCCCACGCCGACCGGGAAGGTGGCCACCTCGTGCCCCGTGGCGTCCAGGCCGAACAGCTCGGGCTGGTGGCCGCTGTCGTTGTGCGTCCAGAGCACGCCGCGGAGGGTGCGGCTGAACGCGACGCCGCTCGCCTCCTTTACGTCCTCCGGAAGGGTGAGGTCGCGCGCCTCGATCCGGCAGCCCTCCTCGGCCGCCGTCTCCTCCGCGCCGCCGCCGCCGCCCTCCGAGCAGGCGGCGACGATGGCGAAAAGGGGGAGCATCCGCCGCGGGATGGGCATCAGTCCGTGAGGATGGGGACGCGGGCGCCGGCGGGGGCCGCGTCGCGAGGCGGGGTGTCGGGGCGCTGGTAGTACGTGCCGTCCGGCCCCAGCTCCCAGGCGTACGGATCCTCCAGCTGCGCGGCGAGGATGGCGTCCAGCCGAGCGCGGTGCGCCGGGTCGCGGATGGGGGCCACCACCTCCACGCGGCGGCTCAGGTTGCGCGTGCGCCAGTCCGCCGAGCCGATGAAGTACTCCGGATCGCCCGCGTTGGCGAAGCGAAAGATGCGCGCGTGCTCCAGGTAGCGCCCCAGGATGCTGAGCACGCGGATGTTGTCCGACAGCCCGCGCACCCCCGGCCGCAGCGAGCAGAGCGAGCGGACGATGAGGTCCACCTGGACCCCCGCCTGCGAGGCGCGGTAGAGTGCGGCGATCATCTCGCGGTCCGCAAGGCCGTTGAACTTGGCCTGGATGTGCCCGCCGCGGCCCGCGCGCGCGTGCTCCGACTCGCGCGCGATCATCTCCAGGAAGCGGCGCCGCATGTTGTAGGGCGCCACCAGCAGGTGCTTGAAGACCGGCGTGCCGCCCGCGCCGGAGAGGATGTTGAAGAGCTCGTTGACGTCCTCCCCCAGCCCCAGGTCGGCGGAGAGGATGCCCAGGTCGGTGTACGCGGCGGCGGTGGTGGCGTTCAGGTTGCCGGTGCCCACGTAGGCGTAGCGGCGCACCCCCGCCGTCTCTCGCCGCACCACCAGCGCGACCTTGGCGTGCACCTTGAGCCCCGGTATGCCGTAGATCACGTGGATGCCGTGCGCCCGCAGGTGGCGCGCCCACTCGATGTTGCTCTCCTCGTCGAAGCGCGCCGTCAGCTCCACCAGCGCCACCACCTGCTTGCCGCGCGCGCTGGCCTTGCGCATCGCCTCCACCAGCCGCGACTTACGGTTGGTGCGGTAGAGCGCGAGCTTGATGGCAAGCACGTCCGGGTCCTCGGCGGCTTCCAGGACGAAGCGCTCCACCGTGGCCTCGAACGAGTCCTCGGGGAAGGAGACCAGCACCTCCCCTTCCTTGAGCACGTCGAAGATCGGCCGGTCCGCCGTTATGGGCGCGGTGTGCTCGGGGGCGGGCGGGTAGTGGAGCCCGGGCTCGTCCACCACGTCCAGCTCGCGGACGGCGCGCAGGTCGATGGGCTGCGGAAGCGAGTACAGGTCGCCCTCGCCCAGCGCGCTCACCCGCTCCGGCACCTCGTACTGCAGCTCGCGCAGGAGGATGTCGCGCATCCGCGGCGGCATCTCGGTCTCCACCTCCAGGCGCACCACGGGGCGGAAGCGGCGCTGCCTCACCTCTTCCTGCACCGCGTTGAGGAGGTCGGCGGCGGAGCGGTCGTGCAGGTTGAGCTCCGCGCTGCGCGTGACGCGAAAGGTGGATGCCACCTCCACTTCGACGCCGGGGTAGAGGCGCGGAAGGGCGCCGCGCACCAGCGCCTCCAGCGGCAGGAACCGCCCGTCGCCCGGGAGCGGGATGAAGCGCGGAAGGCCGTCCGGGAGCTCCACGATCCCCAGCCGTTCCGTCCCCGTCATCGGCTCGCGCAGGATGGCGGCGACGGCGGGGCGCAGGTTGCGGATGTGCGGAAAGGGGTGCCCCGGACCCGCGGCCAGCGGGGTGAGCACGGCGTGCACGCTCCCCTCGTAGTAGCCGCGCAGGAAGTCGTCGTCCTCAGGGGTCAGCGCGTCCGGCTCCACGATGACGACGCCGTGCTCGCGCAACGCGGGAAGCAGCTCCGTGTGCAGCACGCGGTACGACGATTCCGCCAGGCGGCGGGCGCGAATGCCGATGGCGTCCAGCTGCTGCTCCGGGGTCACGCCGTCCATCGTGCGCTTGGTGCTCCCCTCAGAGACCTGGCGCTTGAAGCCGGAGACGCGGACGCGAAAGAACTCGTCCATGTTGGCGCCGAAGATGGAGACGAAGCGCACCCGCTCCATCAGCGGCACCCGCTCGTCCATCGCCAGCGCCAGCACGCGGCGGTTGAAGGCGAGGAGGCTCAGCTCCATGTTCAGCAGCGCGCCGGAGGGAAGCTCCGCCGGGTCGCCCGTCTCCAGCTCCATCTCCACGTCGGGAATGGAGCGCAGGATGTGCGGCGCGGCGGCCTCCGTGCGCCGGATCTCCGCCTCCAGCGGCAGCTCGCTGCGCGCGAGGACGTGCAGGGCGGCCAGCGTCGCGTCGTCGCGCAGGGCGGGGGAGCCCACCATCTGCAGGAGCTCGCCCAGCGGCAGGTGCAGCACCGCCGTGCCCAGCGCGGGGAGCGGCCCGGCGAGCCCCTCCGCCAGCCACACCTCCGTGGCGGGGCGCCGCACCGATCCCGGCGCGGTGCCCACCAGGCGGACGCGCGCGGCGGGGTGGTCAAAGGTCTCGCGCAGCACGCGGCGGCAGGTCTCCTCGCCAGTTCCCTCGCCGGTGGGGAGGCGCAGCAGGCGGCCCTCGTTGCGCAGCGCCACCCGCCCCTCGTCGAACGCCACCACGGCCACCCGCCGCGACGCGCGCACGGCCTCCTCCAGCCAGTCGACCTCCTCTTCGGCCAGGGTGCGGCGGGCGCGGGTGGGGAGCGGATCGGTTACGGGGTCGAGGCCGTACTCCAGCTCCAGGGCGCGCAGCAGCTTCTTGCGCCCCTTGGCGTCGCGGTCCACGCGGATCTCCACCTCCGCCAGCTCGGCGGAGAGGTCGGCCTCGCGCACGGTCATGTCGTCGCAGAACACCTCGGCGCGCGCCTGGTCGTCGCGGCGCACGCGGCGGATGCGGCGGCGCGTCTCCACCTCCATCCAGGGGACGAGGCGGTCCGGCTCCACCAGCGCGCGCAGCAGCCGGCCGTGCTCCGTGTCGCCTGCGAATAGGTCGCGCGGCTCCACGTCCGGCCCCACCTCCAGCGCGCGGCGCAGCGGCGCGTCCGGGAGGACGCCCTCGGCGCCGGCGTCGTGCACCTCGACGGCCAGCGACTGCGTGCCGTTCTCCTCGACGCGCACCCGCACCCACGCCCCGCGCCGCTCCAGGTCGCCCTCGGGGGTGTCGAAGAAGACCTCGCGAAAGAAGCAGGTCTCCGCCTGCCCGCCGCGCAGCCCGTCCGGCAGCGTTTCGGTGGCGATGCGGTCCAGCACGTCGCGTCCGCGCGCGGTGAAGCGGACCCCGGGCTGGGCGGTCATCGGGGGGAACGGGGAATGGGGAGTGGGGAATGGGGAATGGGGGATGGGGAATCGAGCGAAAGGGAAGCATCCGGCGCCGAGCCGTGAGAAGGGGCCGCTGGGATCACCACTTCCCCGGCACGCACGCGCCCCACAGCCGCACCCGCCGCCGCTGAAAACGCCGCGCGCGGGCGGAGCCTCTGCCCCGCACCGCGGGCATCCCATTCCCCATTCCCCATTCCCCATTCCCCGCAGTTCAAAACGGCAGCCCCATGTCGAAGTAAAACCGCCCCTGTTCGCCCGCCGCGTACGACACGCTCAGGGCGCGGTTCAGGAAGATGAAAAAGAGCCCGCCGCCCGCGGCGGTGTGCCATCCGCCCGGCGAGTCGCCGTCCACGTACACGCGCCCGGCGTCGGCCAGCGCAAAGGCACCCACCGTGCCGCGGACCCCCAGGTTGGCGCGAAAGAGGGTCTGGCGCAGCTCCGCGCTCCCGTGCACCGCGCGGTCACCGGCGAAGCGCTGGGTGCTGGAGCCGCGCAGCGAGTTGCCGCCGCCGATGAAGGCGGCTTCCTGGAGCGGGAAGTCGCCCCACGCCTGGCGCACCCCGCCGCGCACCGCCAGCACCGGGCCGGCGCTCCCACCGAAGTACGCCCTCGCCAGCGCCCCCGCGCTCCCGAACGCACCGTCCAGCCGCGCCACCGCCGGAAAGGCGCTCGCGTCCGCCGAGAGGGCGAAGCCCAGGCGCGGGAAGGTGGGAGTGTCCACCCTGTCCACCAGCAGGCCGGTGCGCGCGCCCAGCGCTCCCCACGTCCGCGTGCCGCGCACCCCCGGCTGCTCGGCGGGCGAGCCGTCGCGGACGCCTGGATCGGTGAGACGCCCCACCGGCGCCACGGTGAACCACGTGCGGCGCGACAGGGGGAAGAACCAGGTGGGCTGCACCAGGAGCTGCCGCTCCCACACGCGGCGCACCTCGTGGTCCTCCACCTCCGGCGTCTCGTTGCCGAAGCCGTGGAAATCCGTGGCCGCCACCCCCGTGGCGCGCACGTCCGTCGTCAGCCAGCGGCGCGTGCCGGCGAAGTGGTACTCGCCCGCGTACTCCAGGCCGAAGCGCGTGTGCTGCGGCGCCCACACCACGCGCAGCTGCCCCTCGGTGGCGAAGGGGAAGCGCCGGAAGCCGTGCGTCTTGAACGCCGGCCCGCCGCCCACCACCACGCCGATGCGCGAGCGCCACCCGCCGTACGGCGCGAACAGGCTGCGGCTGCGCCCCCAGTCGCGGGGCGGGCTCACCCCGGCGCCGCGCTCGTACGCGGGCGCCGTGTACTCGCGCGTGTCCACGTGGGTCCGCGCGCCGCGCACGAAGGTGTTGTCGCCCCGGTCGTCGTAGAGCCTCACCCGCGTCCCGCGCGACGAGTCCGCCAGCGCATCGTCGCCACCGCCGCCGATCACGCGGGTGGTGATGCGTCCCGGCCCGCCGCGCACCGCCGCCCGGTCCGCGCCGCCGTGCAGAAAGAGCCGGATCTCGCGCGTCTCGCCCGGCAGGAAGCGGCGGCGGAAGTAGGGCGCCACGTCCTCGCCGCCGGCGTGGATGCGCACCTCGGCGCTCCCATCCGGCGCGTGCTGCACGATGGCAAGGTCGCGCTCGTCGCGGGCGTGGATCTCGGGCTCGGCCGCCATCCACCCGTACCACTGCATCGCCACCTCGCGCAGCCGCGCGCGCCGGGCACGGAGCATGGCGCGCATGAAGTCCGCGTTCAGCGGCCGGTACTCGGCGGGGAGCCGCGCGACGGCGCCGTCGATTACCGCGTCCGAGAGGCGCGACTGTAGGGTCGTCACCACCGACTCCCACGCGGCGCGGTCCAGGTCGCCCAGCAGGCGCCGGTCCAGGAGCTGCGCGTTCTGGATCAGCCCAAAGAGCTGCCCCTCGTAGTCGTCGGTGAAGCGCACTGCCTTGGGAAGCTGCCCGCGCGCCAGGTCCAGCGCCAGCCCGTCATAGTCCGCGAAGACGTAGTCGCGGTCGCGGGGCACGGCGCGCCACAGGCGCTCGCCGCCGCGGTCGTAGCGCACCCAGCTGTACTGGTCCTCGTGCCGGTCCCAATCGCCGAAGTAGATGTCCATCAGCCGGCCGGCCAGGTAGTCGCGCGTGTCCAGCCGGTGCGCCGGGCCGGACTCCAGCGCCTCCAGGAACTCGTCGGTGTCCTCGATGTCGCTGGCCGCCGCGATCCCCGGCACCTCGCTGTTGCCGGCGCGCGGGCGCTCCTCCAGCAGCCCCAGCCTGCCGTGGAAGGAAGCGTGCTGCTGGGGCAGCCCGCTCGCCGGCATCGCGTAGACGCTCGGCGGCACGTACAGCACGCCGGCGGCCGCCAGCAGCGGGTCCGCCACCAGCGCCGCCGCGGGGTGCAGCGACGACACCTGGTCCTGGATCACCTCGCCGACGAACGTCCCCTGGATGTCCGGCGACTGGCCGCGCGTCTGGTTCTTGTTGATCAGGCGGAAGGCGTACTCGCGCCCGTTCGCGCCCCTGAAGCGCACCGACTCGGTCTGGTTGCCGCCGCCGGTGCCGGTCGGCGTCAGCCCCCCCGCGAAGCCGCGCAGGTCCAGCACCGGCACCTGCACCGGCGTCGTCCACAGGTTGCGGTACGACTCTCCCAGGAGCGATTCGGGGAGTGGCGGATGCGCGTACTGTGCCCCGGCCGCCACCCGCGCCGACCCGCCGGTCTGCGCCGCGGCCAGAGAGGGCAGGAGCGCGATCGCCGCCGCCGTGAGGACCCGCGGCCGGGGCCTCACGGCGTCACCGGCCGGGGCGTGGCCGGCGCCCCGGGCACACTGGGCTGCGGCGTGGCGGGGCGCTGCGGGCCCGCGGGGTTCAGGCGCGAGGTGTCGGTCCCCGCGGGGGGGAGCTCGCTCTCGGTGGACTGCACCGGCGGCAGCCCCTGCGTGTCCAGGAAGATGGAGAAGTCCTCCGTCGCCTTCCCGGTCCGGTCCACCACGAGCACGGCCAGGCGCACGCGGCCGTCCTTGAGAAAGGTCACCCGCTGGAAGCCGCTGGCCCGCCGCGCGTACCGCGACCCGGTGATCGCCCGCACCGAAGTGGTGTGGCCGTAGATCCCCGCGCCGCTCACCACCTGGTAGCGCGCCGGCGCCCTGCGGAACACCTGCAGGTTGTGCTCGTGCCCGGCCGCGTAGATCAGCGGCGGGTTCCGCTGGAAGGCGCCCGCCATGTTCACGCGCAGCCGGGTGTACTCCGGGCCGTTCACGTCCTGCCGGGCGAAGAAGCCGGCGTTGCGCACGTACGGGTGGATCTGCAGGTACGTCGGCCAGTCGAAGTAGCCGCCGTGCTCGCCGCCGCTCACCAGCGGGTGGTGGCCCACCACCACGGTACGGCGTCCGCCGGCGCTGGCCAGCACCGCCCGCATCGAGTCCACCATCTGCCGCTCCGACTTCACCGCGCACTCGGATTCAGGCCCCTCCGGCCGCGAGCCGCCGGCCTGCAGCCACCACTGGGTGTCGATCATGATGAGGCGCAGCGTGGGGTTCAGATCAAGCACCTCGGGCCCCGGGCACCCGCCGTTGGGGAGCATCGCCACCCGCCCCTTTCCGCGTTCGTCCACGTAGCGATCCTGCCGGCGGACGAAGCGCCACCCCTCGGATCCGCCCGCCTCCCAGTCGTGGTTGCCGGGCACCAGCACCCCGCGCCCGCCGCTCTCCAGGATGGCGTCGATCTGCTCGTTCAGGATCGCCTCGCCCACGGCGCGCTCGGTGGTCTGCGTGGAGTCGACGAGCCCGCGCGGGTACAGGTTGTCGCCCAGGTACACGACGAAGGTCTGCTCCGGGTCGTCGTCCTTGATGGCCTGGCGGAGCGCGTTGATCACCGGGTCGCCCTGGGGGCTCGGCTCGGGAAGCCCCGCGTCGCCGATCAGGAGCAGCGTATAGGCGATGGAGTCGCGCTGCACCGCGTCGATCACCTTGCCCACGTTGAACGCCGACTTGTAGCACCCGGCCAGCAGCAGGGCGCAGGGCAGGAGCACGGCCGCGGCCGTCGTCCAGCGTTGTCGATTCGTCTTCATCCGATGTAGTCCTCTAATCCTGCTTGCGTTTCTTCCGCCGCGTTCGGAACGGTACGTACTCCGCGGCGGAGACCTGGGCGGACCAGCGCTCGTCGAGCGCGCCCACCAGCTCGGCCGGGGTGATGTCGCTCTTGAGCCGCACGAGGTATTCCAGCACGGCGGGGCGCTCGGGCTCGCGCCGCACGTTCGCCAGCCGCCAGTCGCTCGCGGTGTCGCCGAGCGCCTCCTGCACGGTGAGGCGCGCCACGTCCGGCGCGCCCGAGTGCACCAGCAGGATGCCGTCCGTGCGCATGTCGCCGTCGTGCTCCAGCATCCGCCGCCGGATCTCGCGCTGCGCCCCGGGATCGTCGGCGATCATCAGCTCCGAATCCCCCACCGACAGGATCCCCGTGCGCCCGTAGCTCCCGCTGTAGATCGACCCCACGTTGTGCTTCCACACCAGGAGCACGACGAAGTTGAAGGCCAGCGACATCGCCAGCGCCACGTCCAGCGCCTGCACCCCCGCCGACAGACCGATCCCGATCACCAGAAAGATGTAGACGGCGTCGCGCGGGTCCTGCAGCGTGTTGCGAAAGCGCACCGCCGCCACGATCCCCGCCAGCGAGAATGCCAGCGCCAGCGAGTTCTTGACCACCAGCGCGATCCCCGCCACCACGATGGGCAGGATGATGACCGACGAGACCAGCGCCGGATCGTAGCGGAAGCGCTTGGTGAACATGTACACCCACGCCACCGGGATCACCAGCGACAACGCACCCGCGATCACCAGCAGCGTGGTGAGCGCGCGGTGCAGCGCCTCGCCCAGCGACAGCCGCGCGCCGTAGTCGCCCAGCGTCGGCGCGCGGGTCAGCAGCCCCGCCCCGCTCCCCCCTCTGCCCAGATCAGGAAGGACGACGGGAGAGATGAAGGCGTCGCGCACCATCGGCACCCAGTACACCAGCGCGCCCATGATGCCGATGAGCAGCACGTAGTACCCTGCGAGCCGCAGAAAGGGTGCGCGCCGCGACTCGGAGATGCGCTCCATGATCCTCCGCCCGCGCGGCGCGGCGGCCGGCGGGCGGATGGGTGCGGGCGGGCGCGGCGGCGGGCTCCCGGGCCGGCGCCCCTCCACCCTCCGCACGGGCCTGCCGCGCGCCAGGAGCGTCTCGGACTCGCCTCCCAGGATCGGATCGTCGTCTGCTTTGCCGGGCATGCTCGGTTGGCCTGTGCGCCGCGTGCCACGCTCTGGCGCGCGCACGCTCTTGCCCGTGCCGCGGAGCATGAACCACGCCGCAAGCTGGTTCAGCACATTCGGGCCCTGGCGCGATGTAAATCCGGCCTGCACCCGCCGCCGTCCCCGAAACCACGCTGGGAGCCGCCTCCCACGGGAGCGCTCTCGTCCGTTACCCGCCAGCTGGCGGACCTATTTCCAGACGACAGCCGTGAAGGGCCGAAACCGGGGTATCTCCTCTTATCCCCGGCCGATTTAGGTACTCGGCCCTCAGCGAACAGCTAGATTGGAACCGATGCCCGTCGCCGCTCGGAAGCCCCTTCACTTCGTAGGATCGAGTCGCAAGGATCTCAGGGCGATGCCGGAGGACGTGCAGGATGTCTTCGGCGCGGCGCTGCTGGATGCGCAGCATGGCGAGTCGGCTCCCAACGCGCGTCCATTCGGGGAGGGGCTGCCTGGCCGGGTGCTGAAGCTTGCTCAGGACCACTACGGAGATACCTACCGCCTCGCCTATACGGCGACGTTCCCGCGAGCGGTGTACGTCCTTCATGTCTTCAAGAAGAAGCTGGCCGGGAGAACCAGCACTCCGTTCGCGGAGATCGAGCTGGTCCGCACCCGCCTCCGCATCGCCGCGGAGCACTACCAGGAACACTACCGCCCCTGGGGAATGGCAATGAGCGATGACACGATGGTACACGACAGCACCGGGAACGTCTTCGCGGACATGGAGATGGCGGATTCGGAGACTCGCCTGGCCAAAGCTGAGCTCGCCCGCGCGATCCGCAACGTCCTTGAAGAGCGCGGCCTCGACGAGGCCTCCGCGGCCGAGCTGCTGGGGATCAGTCAGCCGGACCTCTCCGACCTCACGGTTGGGAAGCTGGCCCGCTTCAGCATGGAGCGACTGGAACGCTTCCTCAACGCCTTGGGCGTGGAGTCCGCATCCACATGACCCGTGCGCGAGTTGAAAACGCCCCCGGGGCGGCTTTTTTTGTGATCCGGAGAGAGCCGCCTCATGGGCCTCAGCTGCAGTTTCCGGCCTCCTGCGGCGACCGAAGGATCTAGCCAGCGGGCTGAGAGATGTGCGTCAAAGGGGCGACTGCAGAAGCTTAAGGGAACACGGGAATCTTGCCTCCGCATGAGCCGGTGCACTGATATTGGTGCAACTGTACCAAATTTGGTGCGATCGTACCAAATCTGGTCTACGTGCACCGGATCGCATATGCTCTTTCAACCACTCGACGCGGTCTTGGCTACCACGGCCAAGATCCAGATCATACGCGCGCTGATGCCTCTCGAATCGCCTGTCACCGGGCGGGAGGCGCAGCGGCTAGGAGGAGTGCGCTCGACTCTTGGAGCCGCGACGGCACTCAGTGAGCTCACCGCTCTTGGGATTCTGATGCGCGGCGGGAGCTCGAGCACGCACCAATATCGCGTCAACCGGGACCATCATCTCGAGCCGGCGCTCCGCGCGCTCTTTGACGCCGAAGGACGGCGGATCCCAACCCTGAAGACCGCTCTCACCGACGCGCTGACGCGTGCAGGCGTGCTGGAAGACATCCGTTCCGCCGTGCTGTTCGGCAGCCAGGCGCGCGGCGATGCGCGCCCCGACAGCGATCTGGATGTCCTCTTCGTCACCCACGCCGCTGACAGTGTGGCGGACGTGGAGCGCGCGATCATCGATACTTCGGCCGCTATCCAGATCCGTCTCGGGCTGCGCCTCGCCGGGATCGTAATTCCCTCCGCACAGGTGCGCGAGCGCACGAAGCAAGGCGATCCCCTGATGGAAGCGATCCGAACCGAGGGCCGGGGACTTCTGGGCGAGCCATTCTCCGAGGTGGTAGAGAAATGGTGAGCATCGGGAAGTCGAAACGCGAGGAGCGCACACGGGCAGCGAGATACCACGAGATCGGCCAGGCGCTCCTGAAGACGGCGAGCGATTTGGAGGCTCTGGCGGATCCCCGGTAGGGCAACGCGCTCGCGATCATCGCCATCCACGCAGCCATCGCCTTCACGGACGCACTGACGGTGAAGTACTGCGAGTTGAAGTCCGCGGATGGGGACCACACCCGTGCGGCCGATCTCCTGGTCCACGCAATGGGCCACAAGGCCGATGCGGACCATGTGAAGCGCCTGCGAGGGATTCTGAACGCGAAGAGCAGTGCGTCGTACAGCGGAAACTTCTACACCCTCGCGGATGGCGTGCGCGTGCTCATGGAAACCCACATCTACGCGGGCTGGAGCGCCGAGATGCTGCACGAGCGGCTATAGCATCCGAGAAGACCAGCGGAGCCCAGGGCAAATGCGGTGAACAGCCGCCGCGAACGAGACCCTTGCATCCCCCGCCGACCGAATACATATTCGGTTCACACCCCCAATACACCGCCCGCGACCGCCTCCCCCGGCGTCGTGCGGCGTACGCGGAACCCCGCCTCGGCCCACCCGAGCGCCGCCACGCGCGTCGCTCCCCATCCAGAGAGAAATGCGTCTCGACCTGCTGATCCTCGCCGCCACCCTCTCCGCGGGTGACGCCCCCGCAGTGCCGCACCATCCGAACGCCGCTCCCCGCATCGAAGCAACCGACACGCTCCCCACCGGGGCGCGCATGGTACGCAGCGCCGCGCGCGCGGTGCTGACCGGCGTCGGCATCGAGAGCGGGACCACCACCGCACGCACGCGCGCGGCCCTCACCGCGCTGCGCAGCCGCGTGCGGCGGCAGAGCGACCCGGACGCGCTGCGGCTCGCCTTCCGCGCGTACTACAACTACAAGGCGGCGCACCCGGACAACGTCCGCAAGCCGTACCTGTACTACGTGGACTACGGGCTGGATGCGCGGACGCCGCGCGGCTACGTCTTCGACATGGATGAGCTGCGCGTGGTGGACGGGCCCTTTACCGTGGCGCACGGGCGAGGGTCGGCGCCGGACCGGGCGGGGGTGCCGCGGCGCTTCTCCAACCGGCAGGGGAGCAACGCCACCTCGCTGGGCCTCTTCCTGGCGCAGGAGACGTACTCCTTCAGCGGCAGCAACAACGGGAGCCGCTACCGCTCCGTCGGGCTGCGGCTGAGCGGGCTGTCGGGGGCGTTCAACAGCACGGCGCGGCAGCGCGGGGTGGTGGTGCACGGCGCGCCGTACGTGACGCGGCTGCGCGCCGGCCGCAGCGAGGGATGCCCGGCGCTGGAGCAGTCGCGCGCAAGCTGGCTTCTTCCGCGGCTCGCCAACGGGAGCCTCGTCTTCCTCTTCTCGCCGCTGGACCGCAACTGGATGAAGCGCGACCCGTGGGCCGCGGCCAGCAGCACGTAGGGCCTTGACACGCCTCGTCCGCACCGCCTACGATTGAGCCCATGAGACACGCCGCAACGCGCCGCACGACTACCCTGACCGCCACGACCCGCAGCACGGGCCGCGGCCGGGGATGCATGCGCCGCTGACGGCGTGGAACTCCCGGTGGACGCGCGCGGCCCGTGAGCTTCACGGGCCGCGGTTTTTTATGTGCCCGGCCGGGCTCCCCCGGCCGAAACCAGCCAAGCGGATTCCTGATGCCCGGTGAAGAGCGAGTCGTCCACAAGTTCGGCGGCACCAGCGTGGCGAGCGCGGAGCGGTACCGCGCCGTCGCGGAGATCCTTACGCGCAGGCCGGAGCCGCGACGCGTGGTGGTGGTCTCCGCCATGAGCGGGGTGACCGACGCGCTGGTGAGGACGGTGGAGCGGGCGGGGAACCGCGATCCGGCGTACCGCGACGAGCTGGCGGAGCTGCGCGCGCGCCACGTGGCCGCCATCGACGGCCTCCTCGCCGGCGCCGCGGGCGAGCCGGTGCGCGCCGCCCTGGAGCGCGACCTGGCCGACGCGGAGGACGTGCTGCGCGCCGCGTGGGTGCTGCGCCACTGCCCGCGCGGCGCGGTGGACATGGTCTCAGGGCTGGGCGAGGTGTGGAGCGCCCGCCTTCTCGCCGCGTACCTGGCATCCACCGGCGCCGACGCGGAGTGGCTGGACGCCCGCGAGGTGCTGGTGGCCGTGCCGGGCGAGGGGACGCCCCGCATCGACTGGGATGCCTCGCGGGAGCGGCTCGCGGCGTGGCGCGCCGCCCGCGACCCCGAGCCGGCTACGCTGGTGGCGACGGGCTTCGTGGCCTCCACGCCGCAGGGGGCGCCCACCACGCTGGGGCGCAACGGAAGCGACTACTCGGCCTCCATCTTCGGCGCGCTCTTTCGCGCGGACTCCATTCACATCTGGACCGACGTGGACGGGGTGCTGAGCGCCAACCCGCGCCTGGTTCCCGAGGCGGTGCCGCTGGAAAGGATGTCGTACCGCGAGGCGATGGAGCTGGCCCACTTCGGGGCCCGCGTGGTGCACCCCGCCACCATGGGACCGGCGGTGGAGCTCTCCATCCCCATCTACATCCGCAACACCTTTCGCCCGGAAGGCGCCGGCACCCGCATCGATCCCGTGGGCGGCGCGGAAAGGATGGTGAAGGGGCTCTCCACGGTCGAGCAGGTGGCGCTGGTGAACCTGGAGGGCACCGGGATGAGCGACTCGCCCGGGATCGCGCACCGCCTCTTCGGCGCACTGCGGGAGGCAGGGGTGAGCGCGCTGATGGTGTCGCAGGGCAGCTCGCAGCACTCCATCTGCTTCGCCGTCCCCGCGGCGCTGGCGGAGAGCGCGCGCCAGGCGCTGGAGAGCGCCTTCTTCGCCGAGCGGCACCAGGGGATGATCCAGACGCTGGAGGTGGACCCCGGCTGCTGCATCCTGGCCGTGGTCGGCGACGGGATGGCCGGGCACCCCGGCGTCGCGGCGCGCTTCTTCGGCGCGCTGGGGAGCGCCGGCGTCAACATCCGCGCGATCGCGCAGGGCTCCTCAGAGCGCAACATCTCGGTGGTGATCGATGGGGCGCAGGCCGGGCGCGCGCTGCGGGCCGCGCACGCCGGGCTCTACCTCTCGCGCCAGACGATCTCGGTGGGGGTGATCGGTGCCGGGGTGGTGGGGGCGGCGCTACTGGACCAGCTCCACGAGCGCGCGGAGCGGATCCGGGCGGAGCACGACGTGGACCTGCGCATCCGCGCGGTGGCCTCCCGATCGCGCATGGTGCTGGACGACCGCAAGCTTCCACTGGACCGCTGGCGGGAGGCGCTGGCCGGGGGCGATCCCTTCGATCTGGACGACTTTCTGGCCCACGTGCAGACCGACTACCTGCCGCACAGCGTGGTGATCGACTGCACGGCGGACGAGGGGCTGGCGCGCCGCTACGGCGACTGGCTGCGCCGCGGCATCCACGTGGTGACGCCCAACAAGCGCGCCAACACGCTCGATTTCGCCTACTACCAGGAGCTGTGCAGCGCCGGGCGCGGCCCCGGGGCGCACTTCCTGTACGAGGCCACCGTGGGCGCCGGCCTCCCCATCATCCAGACGCTGCGCGACCTGATCGCCACGGGCGACGAGGTGCTGCGCATCGAGGGCGTGCTCTCCGGGACGCTCTCTTACCTCTTCAACTCCTTTGACGGGGTGCACCCCTTCTCGGAGCTGGTGGCCGACGCGCGCCGGCGGGGGTTCACCGAGCCCGACCCGCGCGACGACCTTTCCGGCGCGGACGTGGCGCGCAAGGTGGTGATCCTGGCGCGCGAGATGGGGCTGCCGCTTGAGGTGGGCGACGTGGAGCTGGAGGGGCTGGTCCCCGCCGGGCTGGAAGGCGGCACGGTGGACGACTTCCTGGACGGGCTGCGCCACCACAACGGCCGCATGTCCGCGCTCTGGAACGAGGCGCGCGCCCGCGGCGAGGTGCTGCGCTTCGTGGGGTCGGTGGAGCGCGACGGGAGGGCGCGGGTGGGGCTGCGCGCCGTCCCCGCATCGCACCCGTTCGCGGGGCTCACCGGCACCGACAACCTGGTGAGGTTTGAGACGCGCCGCTACACGCCGAACCCGCTGGTGGTGCAGGGCCCCGGCGCCGGTCCGCAGGTGACCGCGGGCGGCGTCTTCGCGGACCTCCTGCGCCTGGCCGCGTACCTGGGCGGCGCACGATGACCGCCCCGGCCCGCGCCACCGCCTTCGCGCCCGCCAGCACCTCGAACCTGGCGGTGGGCTTCGACATCCTGGGCCACCCCGTGGGGCCGATGGGCGACCGTGTGACCGTGGTGCGCGTCGAAGAGCCCGGGGTGCGGGTGGCCGGCGCGTCCGGATCGCTCCCCACCGATCCGGCGCTCAACACCGCCACCGTGGGCGTGCTGCGCATGCTGGAGGAGCTGCGCCCCGGCTTCGGCGTGGAGGTGCACGTGCACAAGGGAATCCCGCTGGGCTCCGGCGTCGGCGGGTCGGCGGCGTCGGCCGTGGCGGGGGTGGTGGCCGCCAACGCGCTCCTCCCCGAGCCGCTCCCGCGCGGCGAGCTCTTCCGCTACGCGCTGCTGGGTGAGGCGGTGGCCAGCGGTGCGGTTCATGGCGACAACGTGGCGCCCTCGCTCTTCGGCGGACTGGTGCTGGTGCGCTCCGCCGAGCCCGCGGACGTGGTGGCGCTCCCCGTGCCGCCGTCGCTCCGCTGCGCCATGGCCCTGCCGCGCATGCGGCTGGACACGCGGACGGCGCGCGCGGTGCTCCCCGCGAGCTACCCCCTCCACACCGTCATCGAGCAGACGGCGAACCTGGCGGGGGTGATGGCCGGCCTCTGCACCGGCGACCTGGCGCTGGTGGCGCGCTCGATGCGCGACGTCCTGGTGGAGCCCCACCGCGCGCCGCTGATCCCAGGCTTCGCCGCCGTGCGCGCCGCGGCGATGGCGGCGGGCGCGCTCGGCTGCTCCATCTCCGGCGGCGGCCCCGCCCTCGTCGCCTGGTGCGACGGCGACGATGCCGCCGAGGCCGTGCGCGCCGCGATGGTGGACGGCTTCGCGCGCCACGGCCTGCCTGCCGAGGGGTGGACCTGCCCCGTGAACGGACCGGGCGCCCGTGTGGAGGAACTCTCGTGAGGTACCACAGCACGCGCGACCCCGCCCACTCGGCCACCCTCTCGGAGGCGATCTCGCGCGGCCTGGCCCCGGATGGCGGCCTCTACGTCCCCGAGTCGTTCCCGTCGTTCGGCGATGCGGAACTCGCGGGAGCTGGCTCGCTCCCCCAGGTGGCGGCACGGCTCCTGGCGCCCTTCTTCGCGGGCGACGCGCTGGCCCCGGCGCTTGGCGACATCTGCCGCGAGGCGTTCGACTTCCCCGTGCCGCTCAAGGAGATGCGCGGGAGCACCGCCGTGCTGGAGCTCTTCCACGGGCCAACGGCGGCGTTCAAGGACGTGGGCGCGCGCTTCCTGGCCGGGTGCCTGTCGCGCATCGCCGCCGAAGATGCGCGCCCGCTCACCCTTCTCGTCGCCACCTCGGGCGACACGGGAGGCGCGGTGGCGGCGGCCTTCCACGGGCGGCCGGGCGTGGAAGTGGCGGTCCTCTTCCCCGCGGGGATGGTGTCGCCGCGCCAGGAGAAGCAGCTCACCTCGTGGGGCGGCAACGTGCGCGCCTTCGCCGTGCGCGGCGACTTCGACGCCTGCCAGCGGCTGGTAAAAGGCGCCATAGCCGATCGCGAGCTCCGCGCGCGCCGCCGGCTGTCGTCCGCCAACAGCATCAACGTGGGCCGGCTCCTGCCGCAGATGGCCTACTACGCGTGGGCCTCGCTGGAGTACCGCGCGCGGCACGGCGTCGCGCCCGGCTTCGTCGTGCCGTCCGGCAACCTGGGCAACGCGGCCGCCGCATTGTGGGCGCGCCGCTGCAGCCTCCCCGTGCGCGACGTGGTGCTCGCCACCAACGCCAACCCCGCCGTCACCTCCTTCTTCGGCGGCACCCCCTGGACCCCGCACCCTACCCTCGCCACCCTGGCCACGGCGATGGACGTGGGGAGTGCCAGCAACATGGAGCGCCTCCTCTACCTCTTCGGCGGCGAGGCGGAGACGCGCGCCGCGCTCCGCGCCTTCCTGGTGGACGACGACGAGATCCGCCGCGTGATCAGCGACGGCCCCGCCTCGTGGGGCGAGATCTGGGACCCGCACACCGCCGTCGCCATCGCGGTGCGCGAGCGGCTGGATTCGCCGCACTGGATCGTCGTCTCCACCGCCCATCCCGCCAAGTTCGAGGGCGTCGTGGAGCCGCTGATCGGCCGCCCCGTCCCCGTCCCCCCCGACCTCGCCCGCCTCCTCGACCGCCCCGGCCACGCCGAGCCGCTCGAGCCGGAGATGGCGGCGTTCAAGGCCGCGCTGGACGTGCAGGGTGGATGATGGGTTGGCTGCGCTCTTCTACAGGTACCTTGCACCTGCCCCTGCAGCCATGGAGAAGCGCCGTGAGCAACCTGATGGAGCGAATCACCGTTAATCCTCGCCAGTGCGGCGGCCGCCCCTGCGTCCGCGGCATGCGCATTCGCGTCACGGATGTGCTCGATCTGCTCGCGTCGGGCCAGACGCGCGAGCAGGTGCTAGAGGATATGCCGGACCTGGAGCCCGAGGACATCGAGGCATGTCTTCGGTTCGCCTCTCGTCGCATCGACCATCCCGTCGTGGTCGCATGATCTTCTGGTTGGATGCCCAGCTCTCACCGGCCCTGGCCGTGTGGCTGCGCATGCGCTTCGATCTGGATGCTGCCGCGGTTCGAGATCTAGGATTGCGTGAGTGGAAGACACGGTGATCTACGCCGCGGCCCGGAAGACGGGTATCGTCATGGTCACCAAGGACAGCGACTTCGTGGACCTGTTGCAACGGATCGGCCCTCCACCACAGGTTCTGTGGTTGCGGTCTGGCAACACATCGAACGCGCGCCTCAAGCAGATCCTGGTGCAAGCGCTTCCAGACGTGCTCCCGATGCTGGAAAGCGGCGAGCCATTGGTTGAAATCGGCGACGCCTGGTAGCGAGGGTAGCCGGCAGGCGCCGGACCGTTCTGCGCCCTAGAAGAGCGCCCGGAGCCATATCGCTCCGGGCGCTCTCGTGTGTCAGCGCTCCCAGAATGGCGGCGGCTCGATTCCGAGCGAGCGCAGGTAGACGTAGCCCTGGCCACGGTGGTGGATCTCGTTGTCGATCGCATACAGGATGAGGTCCGATGCGCGGCCGGGGTACTGCCCGAACGCCATCATCTTCTCCCCGAACTTCTCGAGCGGGATCTGCGGCCAGAGCGTGTTGATTTCCTCAGTCGCGGCGTCCCACTGGCGGAGGATCTCGTCCTTGGCGACGGTGGCGCGGTCGAACGACGTGTCCCATTCCTGGGTCAGCACTCCGCGCATCATCGGCACGGCGATGGCGAGCAGCTCCATCGCCATGTCGCCGAAGGTGCGCATCCCGGCCAGCGAATAGGTGGAGAGCTGGTCCTCCGGGAACGCCTCGATCACGCGCCGCGTGAGGCGGCGGTGTCCCTGCCAGTGCTCCAGCAGCGCTTCGGAGGTGATGACCTGCGTGGACGGCGCGGACACGTCGGACATGAGGTACCTCGGCGGAAGTTCAGGGGTCTTCGGACGCCACCGCGATTCGGCAGGTGTTCGGTGGCGGCGTGAAACTGCTTCGCGCGCCCGCGCGACGCAAGTGGGTTCGCTCGGCTGGCGTGCTGTGGGTCTGAAGCCGTTGTGCTCGCCGCAGGGGAGCGCCTACCTTCGTTCCGGGATCGTGGCCTATGCTCCGCGCCGTCCAGCGAGTATGAACCGCACCAGACGGTTGATCGTGGACGACCTCGGCTCGCTACACAACGCCAAAGCCCGCCGAGGCGCGGTGCTGTGGCCCCCGGCGCGACGCATCGATTCAATATCGGCAAATGGGCCTGGATGAGCGAATACCAGTACTACGAGTTCCTGGCGGTTGACCGGAAGCTCACCCCGGCCGAGATGCGCGAGCTGCGCGCCGTTTCCACGCGCGCCGAGATCACGCCCACGCGCTTCGTCAACGAGTACCAGTGGGGCGACTTCAAGGGAGATGCGTTCGCCTGGGTGGAGCAGTACTTCGACGCCTTCCTGTACCTGGCGAACTGGGGAACGCGCGAGCTCTTCTTCCGCCTACCACCCGGTTCGCTGGAGCTGGAGACCGCGCGCCGGTACTGCCCCGGCCATCCGGCGGCTGCGGAGGGCGAGCCCGTGATCCTCTCCTTCACCAGCGAGCTGGACGGCGGGGATGACGAATGGCTGGAGCCGGGGGGCGTGCTGGCGTCCATCGTCGCGGTGCGCGGCGAGATCGCGAGCGGGGACCACCGGGCGCTGTATCTGGGGTGGCTCCTGTGCGTCTGGTCCGGCGAGCTTGCGGACGAGGAGCTTGAGCCCCCGGTTCCGCCGGGGCTCGGCGATCTCACGCCGGCGCAGCACGCCTTCGCGGACTTCCTGCGCATCGACCCAGACCTGATCGCGGCCGCGGCGGAGGGCAGCGCCAGCACGGCGCCCACCGATGACCCAGCGGGGGTACGGGCATGGGTCGCCGCGCTCCCCGCCGCCGAAGCGGCCGACCTCCTCGCGCGAGTGGCCGAGCGCGACCCCGCCTCCGTGCGCGCGGAGCTGCTGCGCCGCTTCCGCGAGGTGCAGGGCGAGCCCGGCGGGGAGCTCGCGGAGCCCCGCACCGTGGCGGAGCTGCTGGAAGCGGCGGAGCGGATTTCGGCGGAGCGGGCCCGTGCCGAGGAGGAGGACGCCGCGCGGGAGCAGGCGCGGCGTGAACGCGCGGAGGCCGCTGCCCGCGAGCGCCGCCTGGACGACCTCGCGGAGCGCGAGGAGGAATCCTGGGCGCGGGTGGACGAGCTCGCCGGCCAGAAGAACGCCGGGGCCTATGACGAGGCCGTGCGGCTCCTGATGGACCTCCGCGAGATCGCGGTGCGGGACGGCCGAAAAGACGAGTCGGATGCGCGCACCGTTGCCGTTCGCGGGCGGCACATGAAGAAGCGGCGCTTCGTGGAGCGGCTGAATCGGGCCCTCCGGAGTGAGCGGCCTTCGGGCCCCGTCGCCACCTCACAGACCGATCTGTCGCTGGCCTGATCGCGCCGTTCCGGGGCCCCACCCTCGTCGCTGCACCCCTGGCGGAGGCGTACGGCGGGTGATCCGCTCATGCTCGTGGCACTCCCCGAGGTTGCGCGCCCCATCGTACCACGCGCATGTTGCGCCGCACGCCCTCGCTCCCCGCCTCCAAACCGGTCCAATGAAAATCGCACGGCTGCTTTCCCTTGCCGGGCTCGGACTCTGGCTGGCCTCGACTCCTTCCGTCGTCGTACAGGTGGCCGCGCAGGCCCCTGACAGCCAGGCGCAGGGTGCGCCGCCCGCGCTGGAAGGGCGGGGGACCTCCCCCGGCGCCACGGGGCTCCCCGCGGACCAGCCCGAGGCGGCTGCCCCGGTGCCCCCCGCACCCGCTCCGGCGCAGGGCGGCGTGATGGGCGCGATCGACCGTGCGATGGGCAGCGTGAACGCCGTCATTGGCTCCGTCTTCTTCTTCGACGTCCTCTTCTGGGACCCGGACCACACGCTCCCCCTGGCCGTGCTCTGGCTGGTGGTGGGGGCCGTGTACCTGACGTTCCGGATGCGCTTCATCAACCTGCGCGGCTTCGGGCACGCGATCCAGGTGGTGCGGGGCAGGTACGACACCCCGGGAGCCGGGGGCGAAGTGTCGCACTTCCAGGCGCTCACCACCGCGCTCTCCGCGACCGTCGGTCTGGGCAACATCGCCGGCGTGGCGATCGCCATTACGCTGGGTGGCCCCGGCGCCACTTTCTGGATGATCGTGGCGGGCTTCCTGGGAATGGCCTCCAAGTTCACGGAGTGCACGCTCGGCCAGCAGTTCCGCAAGATACGTCCGGACGGACGGCTGATGGGCGGAGCGATGTACTACCTCAGCGAGGGGCTGGCGGAGCGCGGGCTGCCCAGGCTCGGGAAGTTCCTGGCCGTGTCGTTCGCCGTGCTGTGCGTGGGCGGCTCGCTGGGCGGCGGCAACTCGTTCCAGGTGAACCAGTCGCTCAACGCCATGCAGGAGACGATTCCCGCGCTCGGCCAGTACCCGTGGGCGTACGGCCTGGTGATGACGCTGCTGACGGGGATCGTCATCGTGGGCGGCATCAAGCGCATCGCGAACGTGGCGGACAAGATCGTCCCCATCATGTGCGGCGTGTACGTGCTGGCGGCGCTGGCGGTGATCGTCATGAACGTGGAGGCGGTGCCGGCGGCGTTCGCCTCCATCTTCACCGGGGCGTTCAACCCGGACGCTGCCTACGGCGGGCTCATCGGCACGCTGGTGGTGGGCTTCCAGCGCGCGGCCTTCTCCAACGAGGCCGGCGTCGGCTCGGCGGCCATCGCCCACTCGGCGGCGAAGACGGACTACCCCGTGCGCGAAGGGATCGTGTCGCTGCTGGAGCCGTTCATCGACACGGTGGTGGTGTGCACCATGACGGCCGTGGTGATGGTCGTGACCGGCGCGTACAACAACCCGGCGTACCAGGACCTGATCACCGGCCGCAAGGGCGCCGCGCTGACGTCGCGCGCCTTCGGTGAGCAGATCTCCTGGTTCCCATACGTGCTTTCCCTGGCCGTCTTCCTCTTTGCCTTCTCCACCATGATCTCCTGGTCGTACTACGGGGAGCGGTGCTGGGCGTGGCTCTTCGGCGACCGGTCCTCGGGGATCTACCGGGGGCTGTTCCTCCTCTTCGTCTTCCTGGGCTCCATCATCACCTCCAGCAACGTGCTGGACTTTGGCGACCTGATGATCCTGGGGATGGCCTTCCCCAACATGCTGGGGCTGTACTTCCTGGCGGGGCGGGTCAAGCGCGAGCTGGACGGGTACTGGGCGAAGCACAAGGCGGGCGGGCTGGAGCGGGCGACGTAGCGGCGGTCTGAGCTGCGCCCCACACAGAGACACAGATGACGAAGGCGCGGAGAGAACATCCTCTCCGCGCCTTCGTTCGTGCGGCTGCCGTGGCTACCTGCGCCGGTTTCGCTTGCGCGCGGCTTTGGCGTCCTTGCGCCGGTTCTTCGTCTTCTGACCCGCGCGGCCGCGCTTGGGCGCGGCCTCCGCGGGGGGCGCCGACGGAGTACGCATTTTGAACGGGAAGTTGTCCGCGCGAGGCTTGGTGCGCTCCGGGAGCAGCCCCATCTGTACCTGCACGTCCTCCCAGTCGCCGGCCATCGAGAGATCGACCGCGCCCGCCTCGAACGCGTCGGTCATGAGGGGTGCGGCCTCCGTCGCGTCCAGGTCCATCAGATAGGAGATTACGAATGCGTTGAACTCGGGATCGCGATCTTCCCAGTCGCGGAGAAACGCCATCAGAAATTCGACGGCCTGGTCCCGCGTCTCTGGCCAGCGGGCCGCCACCTCCGTCAGCACGTGCATGCCGGCGTAGCGGGTAAATTCGTCCAGATCTTCCCGCGCCACCATTCTCTTAGCTACGGGGATCGCGGCCGGGCCGATCATCCCGAGCACCCTGGGAATTTCGGTGAGCCTCCAGTCGTCCTCCTCGTCCTGCGGCTCCTGGAGCAGCGTCGCGAGCGGCTCCAGCGCCTCCTCCGCCTGAAGCTGCCCCAGCGCCCGCCACGCATGGATCGGCGGCCAGAACCCGCGAGGGCTGTCCTCGTCGTATTCCTGCACCTCCGGATCAGTGAGCAGGCGGATCAGCTCCGGCGCGTGCTCGCGCGTGAGCCCCAGTGCCAGGTAGTCGGGCCACGGGTTCTGGCGGGCCGGGTCCTCGCCGAGCTCCAGCAGCTGGGCCACGGGCGGGGAGTACGATGTGTCCATTCGGGTGATTCGAAGTACGGGTTCTCGGAGGCGGAGGTGTGCCCGCGCCGCATCCGGCGTGCCGCGTCCCGCTGGGGTAGGCTACATTATCGCTCGCCGCCTCCCGGCCCCCTCAGGCTTGGAAGCGGTGGGGGATGGTGGCGGCGGGTCCTTTGGGGGGTGGTTCACCGCCGGGCAACTCGCGAGCGTGTGGTGCTCACTCGCACGGCGGCCGATCCTGCGCTGGTGGACGCCATCTCGCGGAGCCGGAGCGCGTCGGGCCTCACGGGCTCGCCCCCCTCATGGCGTAATTTGCGTGGAGCACACCTGGGCCGCCTGCACGGCGGGAGGAACGGGTCGGGGGACCCGTACCACATGCCCCGCTCGCCGGAACCCGCGCATCGGCGCTTGGCCAGACTCTGGAGCGCCTGCGGAAGTTGCGCCCATTCGCGGCTCAAGCGCGAGGCTACCTCGCCCGCGATCTCCTGGACGAAACGCACATTCGCACCGGGCTGCTTGTCGCGCTTGCCTGACGTGCGCGCGCGGCACTGCACGCGCGGGGGATGTGGAGCGGATGCTGGGAACGGCGCGGGCGGGCGGGTGAGCATGGTACGGCGATGAAAGCGCAATGGCCGGATTGCTCAACGCGATCCAACCCCGATTAGTCATGGCTCTGCCCACCCGGAGTCAAGCGGCGGCAGTCCGCATTGTGACAACGTTTGCTACGCAGCCAGATTTGGAAGCTCTTCAGGCCCTGCACAGAGTTCACCCAATCCTAAGCGAATCAACTGGGCTCTTGCCGCCTTTGAGTAAGGGCTGTTAGGGAGCGTGGTTTGTTTTATCATCTCCGCTTGCTTCTCGATCGGAAGTTCATCAGCGACGATGTCCGACAAACTACCTGCATGTAGTGTTTGTAGCAGCGTCTCATAGAGGTCTACAACGAGTCGCATCTGTCGCTTCCGGGCTTCCACCAGGCGTGGTAGATTCAGGCCATATAACTCGATTGAGCGTTCGACGCGGTGCCGCCGTGTCGCGCCGATACAGAACACACTCGGTATCAACGCTCCCGTACTCTCAACATCGAGCAACCGGACATCTGCTTCGACAACAGGATCCAAAAGGACCGGGAGTTCTGAGCTTTCGCACCGATCAGTCCAGCATGCTTTTGGACTACGATCAAGAAGTGGAAACCAATTCCCCTTTCCACGTAGATCTCCGGTATCTTCGTCCTTGCTGATCCGGTTCGAGCGTCCCGCGGCGTACCTGAAGTTCTCCCACGAGAACGCGAGCCACTGGTATCCGATTTCTGTTAACTCCTCGGATCGACGAGCTTCAAGTTTAGGGCGAAAGTGGTCAACGTCGAAAAAGGATTGTGGCTCAAGACTTTCGGAATACCAACACTTGCCATACGACATTCGAGAGAGGTGACGAGCAAACGCCCGCCATATGTGTGATTTCTTCCGGATAAAAGCGGGCCGCTCAGTAGCTGGCAGTTTCTCAAGCTGTTGCTGTGCCCGTTCCGCCACCCTGAGCACCTTTGCCGGGATGAGATTAGCGTCACGTCGAATGTAAATCATGCGGTAGATCCGTTATCCAACAGTCTCTTGATGAGTGCGCTCATAACTCCGTGGCGCCGGGCCGCTTCCTCTGGGCTAAGTGGCGGGCGATCAGCATAACGCACGTCCTGCCATGCATGAAGGAAATCTTGGTATAGCGGCTCCCGATCCTCGAACATGAAACCTAGTCGCGCGAGTTGATCATTTAGCAGAACTAACCGTTGCTCCTGCTCAGCTGTTCTCTCCTCCAGACGTGCAAGCGAGTTCCTCGCGTCGACCAGCCGTTGTGTCTCAGGATCAAGAGTAGTAGGTAGGCCAAATATCTCGGTCAACGTGGCAGTAAATCCCATCCCCCGTGGATCGGTGTAAGGTGCCCCTGCGGACACCTTGCCCGTGTCATCAACGAACAGCACGCGAACTTCCTCCTTGCTTAGTGCCGAAATCGTAAGTGGGTTATGAGATGTCATTATGATGTGACAGTTCTCTGCATCTGCCGCGATGCCGGTCCAATCCCGGAGCAGGTTTAGGTAGGCGTGCTGCCAGACAGGATTTAGATGGGTATCAGGTTCGTCAAGCAGAAACAACGCCCGTCGCCCACGTGAGACTCGAATAAGTCCCAAAACCATCAGGAGTTGTCGCTCGCCATCCGAGAGATCTGCGAAGGATACATCCCCTGTGTCATCATTTCTACGGGTGACCCAAAGATGGAGATCACGGATGAGATCGGAAATATCCACCGCTTCCAGCGCAGAGAACAACGCAAGATCTCCTTGGTACTGATCGGCTAACTCCTTGAGAGCATCGGCCGTGCGAAGAAACGCGGCGAACTGTGCCTCAGACCCGCCTTTGTCTCGGTAGTCGTCGATGGGATTGTCCTCTAACGCAAGCGGATGAAACGCTACATCGCGCAGTGCCCGCGCGCAAGCGCCAGCAGGACCCTCTGCACCCCATAACTCATGCGCGTCCCGAAGCCGAGTCTTGCGCGTGCTCTTTGAAAACCAAGGCTCATGGAACAGCGCAAGAGCAGAGTGGAACCCTGTGATCCCCAACTTATCTGCCAGAAGAGACGTAACTGACGCCTCTGGAAAAGCAAAGAATGCTAGGAGTGCAAATACCCCGTGGATAGGCCTGCAGTAGAACAGCCGACGAGCCTCAAGCGCCTCTTGGCACTCGGCAGGATCATTGTTGGTTTTGATGGCGTCATAGTATCGCCGTTGGTGGCTATCAAAGAGCGTTTCCAATCTTCGGCGGTCGCCTGAGTAGTAACCAAAAACTAAGTCTGGGAAAAGTTGCGACCGCTCCGCCTCGAATTCCCCTCGGGAAAGGGCCTTGCCATTCACCAACACCGCGGGAGCCCGCCCGCGGTTTGTTAATCTCACACTGTTCCCGGCGATCCTGTAGTCTACCTCGTATCTGAAACGGATATCTCCTCGATTGATATCTACATACCGAAAAACGTCAGTGATCGCCTCAATCAGGTTTGACTTCCCGGTGCCATTCTGACCGATGATCACGGTGGTCAGAGTTTCGGTACTGAAATCCACGGTAATGCCATGCAAATTTTTATAACCTTCTATATACACGCGATCTAGTCTCATTGTAACGCCTCCAAATAGTCCCGCGAATCGTTGATGAACTTCTGGTCGACCTCCCAGGCAAGCTGCTTGTAGAAATCCGACACAGAGAGGCCTGCGCGCCGAAATAGTCCGTCAACGGTGGCTGGTTGCACCGTCTCGCGCAGTAAACGCGCGAGATATGGTTGGTGGTATACATCTGCGTCTGATCGGGATTTTGTCATAGCCGACCTCTCGCGAGGAGCACGCGGAATGGGAGAAAACTGTTGTGGCTCACGAGCAATTGGCGCTACGGCGGCTCGTGCGAACTTGATCCGGTCGAGAAGGCGGGATGCGGGTTCATCCTGTGGATCTTGTGGTACTAGTTCACCTCTGTAGGCCAGTGCTAGTAGAGCCGGCACGAATTGATTAACTGCGAGACGAACCGTTTTGTAACGCGCTTCAAGTTCGTTAACACCATTTAACAGGCGCTCTACACGCGCAGTAATTTCGTGTTGCTCCGCCAGAGTCGGTAGTGCAAACTGATAAGAGGCCAGCTTTTTAGCATTGATGTTTGATTGGCTCACCCCGTCTGACTTCACTCGCTGACAATACTCGCGTCCTTGAGAACTGTTCAAGCTGTAGCTTAGGAAATCGGGTAACACGCTCCCTTGGCAACGTACTCGAATCAGATAGCCAGCATAGATGGCCTCTCGCTCGCCATGGTAGACTGCTGTCTTCCCCACGAGCTCGGGACTGTTTGTGCGATTGAAGAGAACATCGCCAGGTTCGAGTGAATACTTGTTGATCTCGGATGGATTAGACGTATACACCAGGTCGGACCAGTCAATATGCCCATCTTGGATATTCCCCATCCGGAGCACAGGGACCTCACCGGACTCCGCTGACTTCGCAGCTGATCCGTAAGAGAACCCAGAGGCTACCTCGGAGAGGCTAACAGTCTTCCAACCACCTGAAACTTGATGTTGCGAACGCCAGTCAACTGTCAGTTCGCCGGATGTGGCGTACGTTAGAATCGCCAGCCGCAGCCGAGACATGAGCGACGGAACACGAGATAAATGACTGCGGCACCTGTCCGCGCGGGATAGAAGTATTCGCAACTTCTCGGATATCCGTCGCTGTTCCGCCGCGGGCGCAAGCACAAACGGCGCGCGCCGCGCCGCGGCGGTGCCGAGCCGAGGCATCGTTAACCCGTGACTAACGGAGTTGACGTAATGCGAAAACTGCGGGCTCCGTAGCCAGTGCAGCACAAAAGTTGAATCAAGCTCCGATGGTGGGCGAACCGGCATAATCTCAGTGCTGCAGCAGCCATCCTCATCAGCCTGGAGAACTTTGTTCAAATACGGGCGAAGCTTGCCATACAGTATGTCCCCTCGTCTGAACCTGTTCTTCGTGCTCTTCGGCTGGCGATCCGGGGTCCGGACACGGCGAAGCAGCCGCGACGTGTCCTTCTCGATGTCTTCGAGTTCCAATATCCAAGTGTCTTCCAGAATCTGTGCTGGTTCTGCTCGCTCGTTTGTTCCATACTCTACGACATCGGAGAGCGTGCACTCTACCCACGTAGGTGGAATCGCACCCGAGGGGCGTCTCATTCGCAATCCTCACCAAGATCAAAAATTATGCTTCGGAGCTCTTCGAGTGCGCCGTCCAATTCATCGGCGGCTTCCTGCGCGAGTACAGCAGGATCCAGAACTGCTTCTGGGCTGTCATGGCGCTGATGGAGCCATGTGATGTCCAGATTGTTACCGTGGTTCGCAATCCAGTCCCTCGAGAATCGGCGGAAGCGCACGTTTTCTTCAACGCCGACTCGCGCCGCAAGGCTTGCACAGCCGCCGCACGGGTCAGCTCCGAATGCAGATTCGAATTCCGTGAAATGCTGTCGGTCTAGCGGTGTGCGCCTTCCAAACTGAGGCATGTTTGTTCTGAGATCGTAAATCCAAACTTCGCGTGTATTTGCGCGATCCTGCTCACCGCGCGTAAAGAACAGCACGTTAGTCTTGACGCCGTGGGCGTAGAATATCCCACTCGGAAGGCGCAGTATGGTATGGAGGTTGCATTTTTCCATCAGATCCTCTCGGACCTGGCGCCCAATAGTCCCTTCAAAGAGGACATTATCGGGTAAGACAACCGCTGCACGTCCGCCAGGCACTAACTTGAGGTAAATGTGCTGCAAAAACGAAAGCTGTTTGTTGCTTGTTGGAAACGGAAGATCCGTTCGTGATGGCAACCCACCACCACTCTTGTTCCCAAAGGGCGGATTGGTAAGCATCAGAGTCACTTTCGGAAGAGCTTGGCCTTGCGGGCCGAGTGTGTCACCGAAGTGAACTCCCCCTGTTGGAGATTCTGACTCAATTCCATGAAGCATCAGGTTCATAAGGGCGAGCCTATATGTGTCCTGAACGTGCTCCATGCCAACAAATGTGCCAGACCCATACTTGCGCCGTTGTTTACCCGACCATGCTGCGGAGTCACTGTGCTGACGAATGTACCGGTCAGCAGCAACTAAGAACCCACCTGTCCCAGCAGCCGGGTCCTGTATCGTATCATCCACCGTCGGCTTCATCACCGAAACCATACTGTCGATTAGGGGACGAGCGGTGAAATATTGGCCTGCACCACTCTTCTTCTCATTAGCGTTCTTCTGTAGTAAGCCTTCATAAACGTCGCCTAAACCCTCCTCCCGGGCTTGATACCAGTCGAGCTCGTCAATTCTTCGCACAAGGGTATTCAAATTATGTGGGTGGCGAAGAAGGGACGTCGGGTTCGCGAAAATCGCACGGACGCGCGGACTGCCACGCGTACCGAGGATCGCGAGCTGGTTTCGGTAAAAGTCGAACTGGTCCTCACCAGAAAGCTTTGTGAGGTCTCTCCATCTGTATCCCTGTGGCAAATCGATCTCTGCCCCAGTCTCTTCGGCCATCTTAAGAAACAGCAAATAAGTTAACTCGTTCACGTACTGGTGGTACGTGATTCCGTCGTCGCGGAGGACGTTGCAAAGGCTCCATAACTGCTGAACGATGTCTAGATCGTTTCCCATCTGCCTCGTCCGAGCGTGATCGACCGCACGTTGCAGCGCTGTGTGCGAACAGGCAACCGTGGGGACGCGTGTTTGTGCCTAAATTACCTAGATTCGCCTTCTAGGAGCCCGCTTTCAAGCTCCTCAGCAAAGGCGCGCAATTCTGCAGCACGCTGCCGTGTCAGCGACAAGAGGATCTGTTCCCAACCGGCGGGCGGGGATCGGTAACTTGTCGTACTTGGGTCGAGGCGCGCCTGTCGGATCGACTGAATAGACACGCCGGCTGCGTCCGCAATCTCTGCGTGGCTGATGCAGCCGCTCACGCGGTCTGTCGCCGTTTTGAAGTCCACGAGTTGTATATCTAAAGATTGACATACTCCCAACTGTCGATTATAGTATAGACAGCAGGGTATAAACCAAGGCTGGCTGTTCTCCCGCCAAGAAGACTCAGCCAGCCCATAGTCCCAAACGCCCACAGGGCGCCCGCTCTCCCAAACTACCCCTGCCGGGCGCCGAGGGTCAAGAGAGACGGAGGTGCACGATGTCCGAGGTGCAGAAGGGCGCCGCTCCCGCCGGCGCGAATACGGAGCAGGGCGGCTACCGAATCGTCAAACAGACGAAGAGCCGCTGGTGGGAGGTGCTCGATCCGGCGGGTGAGCTGGTGTGCCTGACGGTATACCGACGCGGGGCGAGAGAGGTGGTGCGGCGGTTGAGCGCGTGAGCATCGGCAGGCGTGTGGCAGCCAAGCGGGCCGGATCGAAACACCGATTCGGCCCGCCTTGGTACGTCCATGCTCGACTGCCGATGCTGCCCGGTACTCGCACGGTCGATGCACCGGCGGATCTGACGATGGCGCAGGCAGTCTCCGCACCCCGTGAGTAGTGGAAACGCAGAATGTCAGTCGACCCAGATCGCACCGAGCAGTGCGCCCGGAAGCGCAAGTGCCACACACCCCCCTGCAGCCCACGCCACGCGCTGAGTGCCTTCAAGGGTGGAATTCCTGTACGCGAGAATCCCGCCCACGGCGCATCCGATGGTTGCTCCGATCTTCAAGCCGCGCGCAGCCGACGCCATCCGCGCCCTCTCCACACGATCCGCTACCTCGAGGTGGCGTGAGGAGCTGCCCCCACGGCTCGCCGGCACGAGGTGAGGCTGCTGCATGTGCGCAGCAAAACGTTCAGCCCCGAGCCACGGCGCGGGCAACGGCGGCGTTTGGTCCCCCGGCGCCTGCTGCGCGGCGAGCCCGGAGTGAACCGAAAGGATGGCCACGGCGAAGAGCGCCATCCGCACAAATGTTAGCGGCCTAACCTGGGCCGACACTCGCATGAACTCCTCGTTCTGGTGACGGGTGATGGACGCCATCATTCACGCCGGTAGCCATGAAGGCGCGCAGCCACGAACGCAATCAGCAGCCGGCGCGCGATGCCCGGCTGCTGATTGCGGTCGTACGAAGGATCAGCCGTGGGTAATCACGCCATGACGGTTCAATTCGACAAAGCTCGACGACTCGAGCGCTTCTGTCACGGTGGTGAGGTTTCCTGTCAGGAGCACTTCGAGATCTGCATTGGCGATGTTGCCGGTCGCGATCAACAGCAGTTTTTCGGGTTGATGTCGCAGGATATGGGAATCGACGAAGTCGGCATCCTTTGTCACCACAACACGGTGCTCGCGATCAGCATGCGCCGTGATCGAAGAGTCCGCGGTGCGGTTCCCTTCAGGAAGGTCCAACGTGTGCAGCGCGTCGTGCCCATGGTCCCGCAGCCATGCCGCGAACCGCAGTGGAAGCTGCGCGTCGACCAAAAACTTCACGCGGCGAGCGGGTCGATCCGCTTCACGCGGCTGAGCTGCGCGGCATACTCGAGAACAGCCAGAATGTCCTCGCGCTCCAGATCCTCATAATCCGTGAGGATCTCCTCGTGCGTCATCCCCGCACTAAGAAGATCCAGGATCATTTCGACCGGGTAACGGAGACCCCGCACGGTCGGCTTCCCGTGGCAGATCGTGGGATCGATCTGGATGCGATCAAGGTGCTTGCTCATCGGTGCTCCCGTGAGTGCGTACGACTGTATCTCGGCGCGGCTTCTTCAGTCTACCGGAAGTATACAGTCTTCGCCAATGGCGAGGCCCGGTTCCGCGCCACAATCAGCGATACGCCTGTCCTTCGCCCACCTCCTCCCGCTCCATTTCGGGGATGCGCCAGGCGGCGATCAGGGTGAGGACGCCCAGGAGCGCGATGCTCCAGAAGACGATGTGCAGGCTCTGCGACAGGCCCGCGCGGAGCAGGTCGAGCACCTCCGGACTCAGGGCAGTGGACGGCGCGGACTCGCCCATCAGCGATTGGATGCTGTCCAGCGAGACGCGTCCTTCGAGGCCCTCGCGGCGGATGTAGCGCGCCATCATCAGGTTGAGGAGGCCGCCGAAGAGGGCCGCGCCCAGGGCGTTGCCCAGAATGCGCATCAGCATGTTGGATGCGGTGGCGACGCCGCGCTGGTTCCAGGGGACGCTGCTCTGGATGGCGACCAGCGACGTGCTGGTGAGGAGGCCCAATCCCACCCCCAGCACGAACGACCCGATCCCCGCCGGCACCGCGCCGAAGTCCGCCAGGAGCGCGATGGTCAGCGTTCCCGCGAGCACCGCCACGCCGCCCGCGCGCACGATCCGACGCACGCCCGTGGTCACGATGCGCCGCCCCGCGACGAAGGCGGCGAGCGGCCACCCCAGCGTCATTGCCGAGAGCGCGAAGCCGGCCATCAGCGCGGTCCCGCCCAGCACGCCCTGCACAAAGGTGGGCAAAAAGGTGACGATGCCGATCAGCAGGATCCCGGCGCCCAGCGTGGCGATGTTGCCGTAGCGAATGAGGCCGCTCGCCCACAGGTCCATCTGCATCAGCGGGTCGGGCGCGCGGCGTTCCTGCTTGATGAAGAGGTAGAAGGAGAGGACGAAGAGCGCCAGCAGCGCCGCCACGATCCCGATCCCCCACGTGCTGGCCTGGGTCAGCGCCAGCATCAGCGACCCGACGCCTACCAGCAGGAGGAGCGCGCCAGGGTAGTCGATGCTGCGCTCCTTCGGCTCCAGCCCCTCGTGCAGGTAGACCGCGACGAGCGCGATGGAGGCGATCCCCAGCGGCACGTTGACCCAGAAGATCCACGGCCACCCGATGCTGTGCACCAGCAGCCCGCCCGCCAGCGGCCCCACGATCGACGAGATCCCCCACACGCTGGAGATGTAGCCCTGGATGCGGCCGCGCTCCTCCAGCGTGTACAGGTCGCCGGCCAGCGTCGTGGTGATGGGCTGCACCGCCCCCGCGCCCAGCCCCTGGAGGAAGCGGTACGCGATCAGCGCCGTCATGGAGTGCGCGAAGCCGCACAGCACCGACCCCAGCAGCAGCACCACCACGCCCCCGATGAACACGGGCTTCCTTCCCACCAGGTCGGAGAGCTTGCCGAAGATGGGGATGGCGATGGCCTGCATCAGCAGGTACGACGAGAAGACCCAGCTGTAGAGCGCGAACCCGCCCAGCTCCGACGCGATGCTGGGCATGGCCGTGGCCACGATGGTCCCCTCGATGGCCGACATGAACATCGCCAGGAGGAGCCCGGTGAAGACGAGGGAGCGGTGGGTGGAGCGTTCCTTCACGCGACGATGCCGGACGAAAGTGAGCCCGGCCCTCCGGGTGGGCCGGGGGCCGGGTGCGCGGTGCGTTTGCATCCCCCGTACCGCTGAGGGCGGCGCGGCGTACAAGGTTCAAACAGAATGCCTCACGCGGAGACGCGGAGACGCAGAGAGAAACAACTGAAAGCCTCACACAGAGAACACAGAGGGAACTGCAAGCCACAGAGAAGCCCTCCTGCTGTTCTTCCTCTGTGGCTCTGTGCCTCCGTGTGAGCCATGTAGTTGCAGTTCTCCGCGCCCTCCGCGGCTCCGCGTGAGACCCGCTGTTTCAGCGCGGCGCCACGCGCACGGTCACGGGGGCGAACGAGTGGCCGATCTTGAACGCGCGCCGCTCCCCGCGCACCACGTAGTGCTCGCCGATGGACGCGGTGACGGTGACGGCGCCGTCCGAATCGGCCACCCAGCGATCGTGAAAGGTCACGGAGTCGCCCGGCGCGAGGCGGTAGCGCTCCCCGGCGACCCCGCACGGCCACGACTCGGAGGTCCGGTGCGCCACGCGGCTGCGGTCCGTGGGGCCGACGCTGAAGACGACGGCGGGGGTGCAGCGCGCCTCCACCTCGATCGGCTCGTCGAACGGGCTCGCGAGCGTGGCGGTTAGCCGCAGCGTGTCGCCGGCGCGCGGGGCGGCGGGGGAGGCGGCAAGGCGCAGCTCCAGCTCTGGGCGGTGCACGGAGGCGGTGGGGCAGGCGGCCAGGACGGCCAGGAGGAGCGCGGGGACGGTGCGTTTCATGGGTCGCGATGGAGCGCGGAGGAGGGTCGGCGGACGCCTGACGGTGCGGCTTGCGGGCGGAGTTTGCAAGGGGCGCGGGTGGCACGTGGCTGGCTCGCTTCTCGCGTTTGGAGCGGGGACATCCGGCGTTCGGCGCCCGGCTTTTCCGCCGGCACCGAAGCCCGTACCCGACCCGCGATGCTGCGCAACGTCACCCTTCGCTTCGGCGCCGCACCCGGCGAGCCCCCGCTCAGCTTCTCGCCGGGGCCGATGACGGTTTTCGTCGGTCCCAACAACTCCGGGAAGAGCCTGGCGCTGCGCGAGCTGGAGGCGCTGATCGAGAGCGGCGACCCCTCGCTCCTGCACATCGTGCGCTCCATCACCCCCCACCTTCCCGACGCGGAGACGGTGGAGCGGATGGTGCGCTCGCGCGAGGTGGAGGGCGAGCCGGTGGACGACGGATGGGTGCGCGTGCTGCGGCTGATGGCGCGCGACGAGGAGGGCGGGAAGCGGGCCACCGACCTGCTGGAGACTCCGCGCGCACAGCTCGTGAACCTGGCGGCGCTTCGGGCGGCGGTGGAGCACGGCGGCGGCCTCAGCGGCGAGGAGCTCCGCATGGTGAGCCGCGAGTTCCTGTCGCTCTTCACCCTGCGGCTGGACGGGCAGACGCGCCTCGCCCTTACGCAGCCGCGGCTCGCGGGCGACCTGCAGGCCAATCCCGCCAACCACCTGGCCGCGCTCTTCAGGGATGACGCGGCCCGCGAGCGCATCCGCCAGATCACGGCGGATGCGCTGGGGCTGTACTTCACCATCGACCCCACGGGGAGCCCGCGCTTCCGCATCCGCATGTCCGAGCGCGCGCCGCTGGACCTGGCGGAGGAGCAGGCGCTGGACGACCGTGCCCGCGCCTTCCACGGCCGCGCGCACGACATCGCCACCATGAGCGACGGAGTACGCGCCTTCACCGGGCTGACCGCGGCCGTGATGAGCGCCGACTACCGGCTGATGCTGGTGGACGAGCCGGAAGCCTTCCTCCACCCGCCGCTCATCCGCAAGCTGGGAAAGCGCCTCACGGAGCTCGCGGCCGAGCGCGGGGCGAACCTGCTGGCCTCCACGCACTCGCCGGATTTCGTAATGGGGTGCATCCAGAGCGGCAAGCGCGTGAACATCGTGCGCCTGACGTGGCGCTCGGGTGTCGCCAGCGCGCGCCTGCTCTCCGCCGACAAGCTGCAGACGATGATGCGCGACCCGCTACTCCGCTCCACGGGGGTGCTCGGGGCGCTCTTCCACGAGGGCGCCATCGTCTGCGAGGCGGACGCCGACCGCGTCTTCTACGCCGAGATGAACGAGCGGCTGCTGGGCGCGCGCCGCGGCGGGGCGGACGGCTGCGTCTTCCTCAACGCCCAGAACAAGCAGACGATCCGCCGCATCGTGCGCCCGCTGCGCGAGATGGGCATCCCCGCCGTGGCGATTGTGGACCTGGACATCTTCAAGGGGAAGGAGGACTTCCGCGAGCTGATGCGCGCCGGCTTCGTCCCCCCGGTCTTCTGGGAGCCGTGGGAGGAGCGCCGCAAGCGCCTCCACCAGGAGATGCGCAACGAGGACTACAAGTCGGGCGGCATCTACACGCTCCCGCGCGGTGCCCGCCAGCAGGCGGACGCGCTGCTGGCCGGGCTGGCCGAGTACGGCCTCTTCGTGGTGCCGGTGGGGGAGCTGGAGAACTGGCTGCCCGAGCTGGAGGTGGGCGGCCACGGGCCGGAGTGGCTGACGCAGGTCTTCCACCGCATGGGCACCGATCCCACCTCCCCCAACTACCAGCGGCCCGCGGGTGGCGGCGTGTGGAAGTTCATGCAGGGTTTGGCCACCTGGATCGCCGATCCCCACCGCCGCGGCATGGCCGACGAGGTCATCGACGTCGCCCACCAGATCGCCCCGCCCGAGGACGACGAGGACGTGGTCGCGGCGGAGGTGGTGGCGGAGCTGGGGCGGCGGGTGGGTTCGGCCGCGAGGACGGGACCGCGCAGGGAGCGGGTGGAGCGAAAGGAGCGGAAGCCGGCGGCGTGAGGGGCCCTCTCCCCCAGCGTCGCTCCGCGACGGATACCCTCCCCCGAAAACCGCCCTGGGGGAGGGGGCATTTGCATGCATGGGTGCGAGGCGGCAGGGTTCGCCGCGGGGGCGGGCACGGGCCGCCACGTGGGGCGGCCCCTACGGGACCCGTGCGAGGGGCGACGGTCGAGGTGGGGCAGGCGGCGGGCGCGATAAATCGCGCCCCTACGCGTTTCCGGGACCGGAAGGCTCGCGCGGAAAGGCCGCGATCTCCCCCCTCTCCCAGCGGTTTGGGAGAGGGGGGCCGGGGGGGTGAGGGGACCCGACTACAACAACCCCCGCCGCTTCACGTCCAGATACCTGTTCACCGCCGACGGCACCGCGTCTGTCGGGCGGGTGTCGGCGACGAGGACGCCGGCGCGCTGCATGGCGGCGAGGGCGGCGGCGCGGGCCTGGAGGAGCTCCTCGGCGGCGGCGCGGCGGAAGACGTCGGCCTCGTCCTTTGCGTCCAGGGTGGCGGCGGCTTCCAGCTCGGGGTTGCGGATGGCGACGGCGATGGGGAGGTGCCGCTCCGCCGCGCGCCCCAGGTGCGCCACCAGCGCGGACGATGCGCGCGCATCGATGATGTCCGTGAACATCACCAGCAGTGAGCGGCGGCGGAGCTGGTGCGCCAGGTAGGTGAACGCCGCCGGATAGTTGGGCTCCACCATCTTCGCGTGCACGTCGCCCAGCGCGTCCGCCATGCGCGAGAGCGACGCCTTGCTCGGCGGCAGGTACTGCGTCACGCGGTCGCTGAAGACGAGGAGCCCCACCAGGTCGCCGTGCAGCGCCGCCACGTCCGCCAGCAGCAGGGCGGCGGTGAGCGCGTAGTCCAGCCGCTCCTGGCCGCCGATCTTCTGCGTCATGAGGCGGCCGGCGTCGATGGCGATCATCACGTTCTGCCGCTTCTCCACCTGGAACTGGCGCACGATCATCTGCCCGCGGCGCGCGCTGGCTTTCCAATCCATGCTGCGCGGGTCGTCGCCGCGCACGTATTCGCGCAGGCTCTCGAACGAGCCGCCCTCGCCGCGCTGGCGGACGGCGCGGAAGCCGGCGTCGCGCAGCCGGTTGTGGAGGCCCAGGAGGCGGTAGCGGCGCAGCTCGGCCACTCCCGGCTGCACGCGCACGGCGTCCTCGCGCGGGATGCGGCGCTGCCTCCACGCCAGCCCCAGCGGGCCCAGGACGCGCAGGTGCACGTCGCCGAACAGCTCGTCGCCGCGGCGGGCGGCGCGGACGCGGTAGGTGGCGCGCTCCGTGTGGCCGGGGCGGATGGTGAGATCGCGCACGTCGCCGTCCAGCCGCGACAGGATCGGCGGGAGGTCGTCCGTGAGGCGCAGGTGGGCCGGGCGGGGGCCGTTGTTCTGGACGGAGAGCGTGACCTCCGCCTCGGCGTTCAGCGAGACGCGGCGGGGCGCGCGCCGCTCCACCCGCAGCGCGCGCGGCGCCAGGATGGCATCCACCGCGAAGAGGACCAGGAGGAGGGCATCCGCCGCCAGCGCTCCCGCGGTGCTCAGCGGATGGAGGAGCGCCGCGCCGGCGAGCACGATGAGGAAGCGGTGCGACGGAAGGACGCCGGGCGCCCATTCCCGGCGGGGCCTGGGGCTCACCGGGTGGGCGCCGGAAGCGTCTGCAGGAGCCCGTTCAGCCGCTCGTCCACCGTCTGCCCCTCCACCTCGGCCTCGGGGGTCAGGATCACCCGGTGGCGGAGGACGGGGAGGACGAGCGCCTTCACGTCGTCCGGCGTCACGAAGTCGCGGCCGGAGAGGAAGGCTTCGGCGCGCGAGGCGAGAAAGAGCGTCACGCTCGCCCGCGGCGACGCGCCCAGCGCAAGCGTCGGCTCCTCGCGGGTCGCGCGGACGATGCGGGTGACGTAGTCGCGCACCGCCGGCTCCACGTGCACCGCCGCGACCGCCTGCCGCAGGCCGATCAGCTCGGCGGCCGTCATCATGGGCGCCAGGCCGTAGCTCTCCACGCGGTCGGCGCTGAAGCCCTCGGCGTAGCGGTCCAGGATGGCGCGCTCCGCGTCCTGGCTCGGGTAGCCGATGACGATCTTGAGCAGGAAACGGTCGAGCTGCGCCTCGGGGAGCGGGTACGTCCCCTCGTACTCCACCGGGTTCTGCGACGCGAAGACGGTGAAGGAGGCGGGGAGGACGCGCGTCCTGCCGTCCACCGTCACCTGCCGCTCGGCCATCGCCTCCAGCAGGGCGGCCTGCGTCTTGGCGGGGGCGCGGTTGATCTCGTCGGCAAGCAGGAGGTCGGTGAAGATGGGCCCGGGGTGGTAGACGAACTCGCGCTTCAGCTCGTCCAGCATGTTGACGCCCACCAGGTCGGTGGGCATCAGGTCCGGGGTGAACTGCACCCGCCCGAAGCGCAGCTCCAGCGCCAGCGCCAGCGAGCGGATGGAGAGCGTCTTCGCGGTGCCGGGGACCCCTTCCATCAGGGCGTGCCCGCCGGCCAGCAGCGCCACCATCATCTGGCGGAGCACGTCTTCCTGCCCCAGCACCACGGTGCCCAGCCGGTCCAGCACGGCCTGCGCGCGGTCGCTGGGAGCGGCCGGCGTTTCCAGGATCGTCACGTTCGTTTCGCCTCTTCCAGGAGTCGGTCCACGTCGCGTGAGAGCGCCACCAGGTCGGCGGCGTCTCCCTTCTTCCATTCTTCCCTGAGCGCCGCCGCCGCGGGACCGGCGGAGGCGAACGAGGTGAGCTTCTCCAGCGTCTCGCGCTCGCCGGCGCCCTCGCGCGGCGGGCGGCGGCCCATGCGGCGCGCCAGCCCGGCCAGCAGCAGGCGTCGCGCGGTGCGCCGTGCGCCGCCCTGCCGGTACGCGCCCGCCAGCGCCTCCACGTGCTCCAGCGGCGAGCGCCGCAGCGCGGGCGCAGGCGCCAGGGGAGCGCCGAAGCGCCGCCCCGCCAGCAGGAGGAGCCCCAGCGCCGCCGCGAACCACTGCAGCGCGGCGTGCCCCCAGGGCCGGTCGCGCAGAAAGCGCAGCGTCCCCGCCACGGCGCTGCCGCCGCCACGGTATCCGTGGTGGTACTCGTCGAAGTACACCGTGCGCCCGCCTTGCGCCAGCTCCGCCGCCGCCCGCGCGAACACCGGCGCCGCGCCGCTCCCGCGCAGCGTGTCGTTGACGAGCGGGCGCGGATCGCTCCACGCCACCACCCGCCCGCGTCCCAGGGGGAAGGTGGCCGCCACGGGCCGCTCGCCCACCGCCAGCAGCCGCGCCGCGCCGGCCCGCGCCAGGGCGGGGGAGCGGGGCGCAAAGGTGCGGCGGAATCCGTCCACTCTAACCACTCCCGCCGTCCACGCGTGGCGCACGGGGACGGCGGGGCGCATCACGTTTTCCGAGCCCCACGTCCGCAGCGTGTCGCCCTCCAGGTCGCGGAGCTGCAGCCCGAGCGTGTCGGCGACGTCGTCCCGCCGCCCGGCGACGTAGATAAGCGTGCCGCCGGCGCGCACCCACTGCGCCAGCGAGTGGAGCTCGGCGGGGGAGACCCCCTCGCTCGGATCCAGCAGCACCAGCGTCCCCGAGAGCGAATCCGCGTCCGCAAAGGGCGTCAGGCGGCGCCCCGTCTTCATCTTCAGGCGGCCCAGCAGGTCGTGCAGCGCCCGCGTCCCCCACTGCGTGGAGTGGAAGGAGGAGGGGCGCGGATCGGCCGATTCCTGCCGCCGCGGGGTGGCGAGGGTGGAGAGGAGGGCGACCACGAGGAAGAGGAGCCCCAGCACCAGCAGCTCGCGGCGGCTACCCACGGGCGCCCGCCTCGCCGGCGGCGGCGCGGAGCCGCTCGTAGCCGTCCAGGTCCAGCGCCCGCCCGCCGAACACCACCGGCTCAAAGCCGCGCACGAACGCGGCGAAGGGGCGCGCCACCTCGGGGTTGGCCCTCACCTCGCGGCGGTAGTCGCCCGGCGTCTTGGCCGGGTCGAAGCGCAGCGCGCCGCGGGCGTCCAGCCGCAGCACCAGCGCGTTGTACAGCGCCAGCGACGCGTCTCGCAGGCGCCCCTCGGCCGCGGCACGGCGAGCCGTGCCCTCCCAGTCCGCAGCGGTGCGCGGGCCCCTCAGCGCCTCGCCCTCGTCGCCGGGGCCGGCGCCGCGCTCGCGCGAGAAGGCGACGCCGCTGGTGTAGAAGAGGTGCGCCAGGAGGCCGAGGGCGGCCGCGGCCAGGAGCACCACCATGATGTAGAAGACGACGGGCCCCGCGTTCTCGAGGGCGCCGATGCCGCTCAGGCGGTCGATGATCCAGCTGAACGCCCTGCCGATCTGCTCCCCGATCAGCTCCATCAGCCCTGGCGGCTTCGTGTCTGCCACGAACTCCGGCTGCGCGTACACCTCGCGGAGCGCGTGATCGACCTGCTCGGCACCGGGAAGCTGCATCGTCACCCCTCCAGCGCGATCCGCTGCATCGCCACCTGCACGTCCATGGCGTCGACGCGCACGCGGCGGTCGAAGTACAGCAGCGTGAGGGCGGCGGTGGTCAGCGGCAGCGTCAGGATCAGGATCAGCTGCTCGGCGACGTGCCTCAGCCCCGAATCCGCGTACCCCCTTCCCAGCCACTCCCCGAACACCAGCTGCGCCAGAACGGGGAGCCGCGCGATCACGGTCAGCACCGCCATCATCCCCAGGATCCGCCACCCCGCCCCGCGCGAAAGGTGTGAGGAACGATGCCGCGCCTCACTCGGGGTGGTGTCTTCGAGAACCGCGGTCTGCGAAACCGCGAAGTAGCGAACGGAGGCGATGATTCCCGGAACGATGAACGCGATGAAGCCCAGCAGGGTCACGAGCCCGGCTACCACCACCGCGCGCAGCTGCGTCCAGTAGCGTGCGCGCGCCGTGGCGAACGCGCGGCGGACGTCCACCGGCAGCCCGTCGTACGCGTCGGCCGTGGCGCAGATGAGCGCGCCGGTCGCCAGGAGGCCCGGGAGCACGCCCACGGCCGCGATCAGCATCCATGCGGCGGTGGCTTTCACGCCGCCCGCCACGAGCAGGAGCTGGCACGCCAGCACGGGCGCCAGCGGAAGGGCCGACATCGCGAGGAAGGCGGCGAAGTTGCGGCGATAGAGGACGAATGCGCCGTCCAGGATCTCCCCGAACCCGAGCGGCCGAAGGTTCGGCTGGTACATGGAGCCGACGCCGCCGAGCACGGAGGCAGGTGCGTTCACCCGGCCGTGACGGTGTCGGCCGAGAGCGCGTCGGCGGCGAGCTGCACGTCGAACGCCTCCGTGCGCACGCGGCGGTCGAAGTACAGGATCACGAGCGAGGCGATCATGAACGGGGTGGTCAGCGCGCTCATCACCGAGTTCGCGATCTGCTGGATCCAGAAGCTCCCGGCGCTGGGAACCGCCCCCGGGTTGGTGAACGCCGCGAAGCCGCCCGTCACCGCCATCACGAAGATCATGGGCAGGAAGATGATGACGAAGGTGACGGCCAGGATCCCCGCCACCCGCGGGATGGCCCCCTTCGACAGCTGGAAGGAGCGTCCGATGGCCTGGGCGGGCCCCTTCTTCTCGATCACGATCGCCGGCATCACGGCGAACAGGGTGGACCATGCGGCGAACGTCGCCAGGAGCGCCAGGAGCAGCACGGGCACCATGAGCACCACCGAGACGGTCTGGCTCCCGATGCCCATGCCGATCGCCCCGAGGATCCCCGCCACCAGAGCACCGACCACGACGATGCCGAACATGCTCACGACCAGGATCAGGTACACCAGGATCATGGAGCCCAGAAGCGGTAAGAAGGCCCGCATACCGCGGCGGTAGCCGTCGCCCAGCGAGACCTCGCCGCCGGTCCATGCCTCGCCCGCCATGCGGGTGAGCGCGGCCCACATCACGATCCCCGCGACGAACCCCAGCAGCGCGATGGGGATCATGGCCGCGCCGAACGCGGCGGGCGCTTCCTCCGCCCCCGCGGAAAACGCGGAGCGGGCCAGGAGGCCGGTCAGGAGCATGGTGGGGATGAGCGGGACCAGCGCCGCGGCCACCAGCGTGACGAAGTGGCGCCGGTACAGGCTGAATGCGCCGTCAAGGATCTCCCCGAACGACAGGGGACGGAGGTGGGCCATGCTCATGATGGGGGAAGGGCGCGGGGGGAAGAGGGCATACGGCGGGACGCCCATTCTAGGCCATTCGCGTGCCGGGTGTCAACCTCGGCGGGAACGGATGGGTGTCAGCGGACGCGCACCCGCACCGGCCGCGACGCCCCCTCGTCCAGCGGGCGGTGCTGCTCGTCGGACCAGGTGAGCTGGAGCGTCTGCTCGCCGCCGGGGAGCGCGGGCACGGTCCAGCGGTAGCGGGTGCCCCCCAGCGGCTGAACGGCGCCGGACGGGGCCATCAGCTCGGCGCCGCCCGCGCGCAGGTGGACGTGCCGCCCCGCCGCGTTCCACCCCATCGGCCCCGCCTCCAGCCGCGTCCCCGCGTCGAACACCACCGCCAGCGGCAGCGTCACCTCCGCCCCTTCGCGCGGCTCGATGAGGGTGATGGCGGGCGCGGCGGCGGGCCGGTCCGCCCCCGTGTCCGCGGGCCCGCCCCGGAACAGAAAGAACAGCGCCAGCGCCGCCAGCGCCGCCGCCGCCATCCCGTACACCCGGTCCATCACGAGCGGCCCCGCGTCTGCGTCGCTGGTCATCTTCACTGTGTGCAGGTGTTGTCGAGCACCCAAGATGCCGGTGCGGCGCGTGGCGCGCGAGTGGCTGTCCGTACTTCTCCCAGGCAGGTGCATCCATCCCCAGGAACGCGAAACAGCAAGCGATCGAAATGATCCAGCGGCTCCCGCAGGACGCCAGCATGGAAGACGTGATGCGGCAGCTCCATCTCCTCACGAAGGTGCAGCGCGGCCTGTCGCAGATCGAGGCTGGGCAGGTGATCGAGCACGACGAAGCAAAACGACGCCTGGGACGCTGATCGGTTCCACACAGAAAACGTAGAGGGTAGTCTCGGTGTGACTCGATGCAACCCTCGAACAGTCGCTCGCATCGTTCACCCGCATGCGTCCGGTCGGCCTTCCTTGAATTTCGCGCCGCGCTTCTGGAGAACGGCACGGACCGTCGCCGTAGCATCGGGCGCCCGCACACTCGCATCGCACTCTCATTAGACGGTCCGCGCGCCGAAGATGCGGCCGTCACACGTGTGTTTCACCCACTACATGTGTTTCCCGCCAGCCTTGGCCATTAGGTCCCGACCGACTACATACAATCGGTGCCCGCCGCGCTGAGAATCGTTGGGCGCGGATTGCTGGGCTCGTGTGAGTCTCTGCGGAGCGGTAGCCACGTTGTGGTAGAAAGGAGAGAACTACCACATCCCGGTTTCATGCCGTAGTTCCCACCCATTACAATCCTCCGGCAGTTCATTGGCCGCTTATTCACGCGAGGGGAAGTGATGCAGAAGAGCGGGTGCTGGCTAGCCGCTCGCCTCCGTGCGACGTGCCTACTCCTGGTGTGTGGGGGAGCAGCGTGCGGGCGAGCACCGGCGCAGAATCAGAGACCAAACCCGAGAGGGCAGGAGTGCAGGGTGTCTGCGAGGGCGCCCCGGCCAGTCAGGCTACCTGATGGTTCGCGCATCCTGTTCGATGCGAGCAGCATGGCTGTTCAGGGGAACTCCGTGCTGATTCTGGGCTCCCCTGCTTACGTGTTCAATGGTCCGAGTAACACAACGGGCGCCACCGTGATCGGAATATTGCGTGACGGAGACGGGAAGATCTCGACCGTTCCGGCCCCGATATCCACCGACAGCGTGCGTGTTCCGCAAGCAATTGCCGCAAAGGGGGGTGGCTGGCATGTGCTATTCGCTACAGGCACGCGCGGCACTAAGTGGAACCTCTTCGCATACGAGACGGCTGACATATGGTACGCGCATTTTGACGGCCAAAAGTGGACTGGAACGCAGCGTGTGGCGCGGGCTCGCTCCGCGACGGTTTCGCCCCGCTTCGCCAGCAGTCCGATAGAAGCAGATCAGGGGCTCGCCTTCGCCTACATCTATGACCGCTCCTCCGAGCTGCGCTCCAATGCGGAGGGCAATCAGGGCCTGGTCATGTTAGTCAGACGTCCGAGCGGTTGGACGGCCGATACCCTGCGGACCTGGGAAGCACCAGAGTCAGTCCATCTCACCGCGATCAACGGGCGCGTACGTGCGTTCATCGCGCAGTCATACTTCACGGGCGGACGTCCGCACGGTCCCGCTCTATTCGCTGCCGATTACAACGATGGCTGGGGAACTCCACGGCTGGTCGACGACCCCGCGCCAGAGTACGTGCCCGAGGTCATGAAGACCGCGGGCGGCGAAAACGCACGCGGGGTATCGTGGCTCAAAGCGGCTCGGGGACCCGAGAAAAGACGCCTCGTGTGGGAGGCGCATGATGACGAGGGTAACGTTCAGCGATCGATCATTACACAAGTAGATCCGCAGGACACACCGGCGATTGTCGGGCTCGCGGATCGAACAATGGTGTGGCTGACCCGCGATGAGGACTCACGTGAACGGCTGAGAGTGTACGTTGCGGCGGACACCCGTGTCCGGGATGCCGGTACCGTGGCCGTGCCCCTGATGAACTTTGTTACGAGTGCGGTCCCGCTGAAGGATGGGCGAGTCCTGATATTTACGGGCGGACCTGATCCAACACCAGGCGCGGAGCCGCCATTCGCAAGTTATCTCACGGAAATCGCCGTGGGATGCACCGTCGACCGCCGCTGATGCGGGCGACGAATCCTTCACCGGGAGCAGATTATGGGACTTAGGCGAGCAGTGCTCACCCTGCTGTTGTTCACCGCTGGATGTGCGGATGCCGCGCGACTGACGGAGGCCTCGGCGTTGAAACCTGGGCCGGTCCTAAAAAATTACGCGTGGGCGGAGGACCGGTATCCCACTGAGGACGAGTTTGCCACCCACGGTGGTGAGTCGTCGGCGACGGCGTCTTACCCGCAGGCGGGGTTCTCCGGCAATACGTGGACTGCTAGCACTGAGGTGAATTTCACCTGGGTCAACAACGCAAGCGCAAAGCTCCGTGTGAGTCTGGTCGATACCGAAGGAAAGGAGGTGAATTGGTCGGAGGCTGGATACGACAACTCGATGTACCGTCCGTTCAACTATGGCCCGCATACAATCACCGCGTCCGTGGACGCGGCCCTTCACCAGTGTGGTGTCACGGGCAAGTCAAAGATTACGATGAGCGCCTCATTGTACCTCGTCAACGTCTTGCAAAATTATAATCCCACCCGTGTTTGGTCGACGGGCTACTCCTACAACGGCACTGACGTCTCCCGGCCCGCCTGCCCACCAGCGCCGTGCCCCGACGGCGGGTCAGGCGTTGCAGAAGGGGACAGGGTACGATGCCCACGTGAGGAGAATCAGCCGGCGGATGGTGGTGGTGGTGGTGGTGGTGGCGGAGATTGCTGGGACTGCCTCGATGAACCTCCACAGGGAACGTACTGTCGCGTGAAGTACTGGTACTGGTTGGACACCGGTGAAGTCTTCGACTATACCATTCTTTGGTGCGCGTGAGGGTGATCGCACGCTATCCGTAACCCACTTCGTTCACGGTGACCATGCGCATTCAGATTTTCGCTCTGCTCCTGTCGCTCCTGGCAGTGGGTACTTCCGCAGCGCAATCCAGAGGCGTTGCTCCGGCACGCCAATCGCTGCCCGCGACCATCATACTCGCGAGTGAGTATCCGGCGTTTTCGCCGTCTCACCCGACGGCGGTTCCGCTTCGCGCGATCGTTTTCCTCGAGGATCCGAGCGGTGGAGATACGAAGGTCATCCTCCTGAACCCCGCCCACGCGAACGCTCACACGCTGTACGAGGCACTTTCGATTCTCCGGCGCCGCGCCGGTGCTCCCCAGGGTGGCGCCAAATTCGTTCCAATTGGGCTTAGGCCGGGCGTAAGGCCTCCGGCAAGCGCCATCGCCGCGCGCCTGGACTCGATTCTGTCCACGCTGAAGGACCCCGGCGCACGGCAGACCACGCTCCACCGCATTCAGGGGACTACCGCGGAGATCCTGGACGTTTCGGAATTTTCCCCTCCAGTTCCCCAACCGCAGCGTCCTTGATACGGCAGGCGCGCGGCTTTGCCCGAAGATTGCGGACGTACGGCCGGACGAATGTCGTCCGGCCGTTTCTTTCGTCCAGGTATAGATGCTTTCCATGATTCGCCGCGCGCTGCCGCTGGCGGGCGCGCTGGCTTGCTCCACACTGGAGGCGCAGGAGACACCGCGCGACACGGTGCCGGTGGCGCTCGACACGCTGGCGGTGCGCGTGCTGCGCGTGCCGCTCCCGCTGGTCCGCGCGCCGTATGCGGTGAGCGCGGTGGCGGGGCCCGAGCTGACGCGCGCGCGGCCCGGGCTGGCGCTCAACGAGACGCTGGTGGCGATCCCGGGCGTGCAGGTGGACAACCGCTTCAACTACGCGCTGGGCGAGCGCATCTCCATCCGCGGCTTCGGGGCGCGGGCGCAGTTCGGGGTGCGCGGCGTGCGCGTGCTGGTGGACGGCGTACCCGCCACGCTGCCGGACGGACAGACGACCCTCAACCACGTCGACCCCGCCACGCTGGGCTCCGCCGAGGTGATCCGCGGGCCGGCGGCGGCGCTGTACGGCAACGCGTCCGGCGGCGTAATCCGCCTCTCGACGCTCCGCCCCGTCGACGCGCCGCTGGTGGCCGAGGGGCGCGTCGTTGCCGGGAGCGACGGCCTCCTGCGCACGCAGGGGAGCGTGGGGGGCGCGGCCGGGCGCTTCCGCTACCACGCCGACGCATCGCGGCTCGCCTACGAGGGGTACCGCACCCACGCATCGGCTGAGAACGTGCTGGGCGGCGGCATCCTGGCGTACCGCCGCGGCGGCGACGAGCTGCGCGTCACGGGGCGCTTCGCGCGCTACGACGCGCTGAACCCCGGCTCGCTCAGCGACTCGCTGCTGCGCGTGGACCGCACGCAGGCGTTCGCCCGCAACGTGGCGCAGCGCACCGGCGAGGAGGGGCGCCACGGCCAGGTGGGCGCCACGTGGGAGCATGCGCTGGGCGCGGGTGCGCTGGAGGTGGCGGCATACGGCCTCGTGCGCTCGCTGGACAACCCGATCCCCGATCGCATCATCGACCTGGACCGGCGCGTGGGCGGCGTCCGCGCGTCGCTTTCGGGGCGCACGGGGAGCGGGGCCGCGTCGCTGCGCTGGACGGCGGGCGCCGAGACGGAGCTGCAGCGCGACGACCGCCGCAACCACGCCAACCAGGCAGGAGCACGCGGCGCCCTCCTCCTGGACCAGCGCGAACGGGTGCGGTCGCGCGCCGCCTTCGCCCTCGCCACCCTGTCGCTCGGCGGCCGGGTGGACGTGCTGGGCGCCCTTCGCCACGATGGGTTCCGCTTCTCGGCCGACGACCGGCTGGTGAGCGCCACCAACCCCGACGACTCGGGGTCGCGCACGCTCGGCCACTGGAGCCCGACGCTGGGGGTGTCCGTGACGGCGCTCCGCGGGCTGAACGTGTACGCCAACTACGCGCACGCCTTCGAAACCCCTACCACCACCGAGCTGGCGAACCGGCCCGGCGGCGCGGGGGGCTTCAATCCGGAACTCGAGCCGCAGGTGACGGACTCGTACGAGCTGGGGAGCAAGGCGCAGGCGGGGCCGCTGCGGGTGGAGGCCGCCGTGTACGACGCGCGCATCCGCGGCGAGCTGATCGGCTTCCAGGTGCCGGAGGCTCCGGACCGCACCTTCTTCCGCAATGCCGGCCGCTCCCGGCGCCGCGGCGCGGAAGTGAGCGCCGCCCTCACGCCGCGCCCCGGTGTCACGGCGCGCGCGGCGTACAGCTACACCGACGCGCGCTTCACCGAGTACGTCGTGGGGACCGGCAGCGCGGCGATGGACCTGGAGGGCATCCGCGTGCCCGGGATCGCGCCGCACCGCTGGGAGGGTACGCTGAACGTGGCGAGCCCCCGCGGTCCCTTTGCCGGGATCGACGCGCGGCGCGTTTCCTCCATCCCCGTGCGCGACGACGACCGGGCGGGCGCCCTCCGCTCGCCCGCGTACTCGCTGCTGGACGTGCGCGGCGGATGGGAGGCGCTGCGCGTGGGCGGGGCTCGCGTGACGCCCTCAGTGGGGGTCACCAACCTGTTCGATGCGCGCTACAACGCCTCGGTGGTGGTGAACGCGTTCGGCCGGCGCTTCTACGAGCCGGGGCCGGGGCGGGCGCTGTACACAGGGGTCGCGGTGGCGCTGGGGGCCGCGCGGTAAGGCTGGCGCGCGATTCGCTCCCGTCGAGATTGCAACCGATCAACATCCGCTTCGAGGAGGGTACGATGAAGAAGTACCTTGACCCCCGCTTCCTGCTGACCTTCGCGATGATCCTGGTGGCAGGCGCGTGTGCCAGCACCTCGGGCGGCGGGCAGGCGGGTGCGGCGGGCGAAAGGCAGCGCGGAGTGTCCATCGAGATCGAGAACACGGGCACGCTGTCGGGCGACCTGACGGTCTACGTCGTCGGGTCGAGCGGCACGCGGCAGCTCCTCGGCAGCGTAGCGCCCAATCGGAACGCGACCCTCCAGTACCGCGGCCCCATGGTCGGCGGCCAGTACCGCCTGCTCGCGCGTCCCAACGGCGGACGCGACATCTTATCGAACCCCTTCAACTTCGGGGGCGCGACCACCATCCGCTGGAACATACAGTCGAACATCGCGGTCGCGGTGGATTGAGGGGCGGAGGGGGAAGCCGCATCGCCGGGGGATGAATCCCCCGGCTGGAACTACGGGAAGGCGGCTGAAGCCGGCTCGTGCAACACGGCGTCGAGATCTGGAGCACGAAATATGTTCGCTCTTGGACCGGGATCCTGCGCCTGGACGGAACACGGGCTTTCGGCGCAGGGGGCAACGGTCGAGGTGGGGGCGAGTGTGGGCGTGATGAATCACGCCCCTACGGTCGGTAGGCGGCGAGAACGGATCTGGACCCCGAGTCCGCGAAGGCGGACTTTGTGCTTTTGTTGCCGCGAGTTCACTCGCCACCCCCGCCACAGACCCAGCAAAATGCTCGCATCTGACACGAACTCGCCTGATGTTGCGGCACGTGAAATGCGCGTGGGTTAAGGTCCAAAATGGACGGGCGCTCCCGCGCTTCGTCGTATCCGATCCTGCGCACCGCGAGGCCGCGCCATGCCGCGCAAACGCCTTCACCGCGTGCTGCTGCCCCTGCTGGCGGCCGTGGCCCTCTCGTCCTGCGAGTACCTCAAGCTGCTGAGGCCCAGCGTGCTCAAGCAGCTCAACCCGCGCGTGGTGCGGCTGGTCAACGAGCTTCCGCGGGTGGACGATCCCAACGAGGAGGTCGTCGCGCGGCTGTTCGCGCACGGGGGGCTGGACCGCGCCAAGGTAGGGAGCGACGGGGTGATGCGCGCCACGGTGCGCGTGCCCAAGGGCGAGTACATCTGGTACCCCGCCATCGTGGTGATGCCGCGCGGGGGTGAGCTGGAGCTGGACTTCTACAACGAGGACCCCTTCTCGTACCACGCCGCGTTCCTCCCCAACGCGGGGAACCGGCACGCGCTCTTTCTGCCCGTTGGCTCGCGCGGACGGGCGCGCATCCGGCTCGACCAGCCGGGGCTCTACTGGTTCGGGTGCCCCGTGGCCAACCATGCCCCGCGCGGCATGCTGGGGCTGATCATGGTGAGCGGCGAAGTCCCCCCGGAAGCGAAGCTGGATCGTCCCCGGCAGCCCCGGCACTGAGGCGAGAACCATGATGCGAACCGCCCGACGCGCCTCCGCGCTCCTCGCTCTCGCTGCCGTTGCCGCCTGCGCCAGCAGGCCGCCCGACTGGCCGGTGACGGAAACCAGCAAGCCGATGACGGCCTTCAACGAGGCGATGCGCGGCTCGGCCCCGCCCGTCACACAGGGGGTGGACGGCGAGCGCATCCGCCGCGCGCGCTCCGAGCCGCAGAACTGGCTCACCTACTACGGCGCCTACGACGGCCAGCGCTACAGCTCGCTCGACCAGATCAACACCTCCACCGTACGCGGCCTGCGCCCCGCCTGGAACTTCCAGTTCGCGCCGATCGGGTTGATGGCCACCCCCGCCACCTACTCGTGGGAGGCGGCGCCCATCGTGGTGGACGGGGTGATGTTCATCTCCGGCTACGATGGCTACGTGTGGGCGCTGGACGCCGCCACGGGCGAGATGCTCTGGCAGTACAAGCACGAGATCCCGCTGGACGTCCCCCTCTGCTGCGGCAACGTGAACCGTGGCGTGGCGGTGGCCGGAGGGCGCGTTTTCCTGGCGACGATCAACGGCTACGTGGTGGCGCTCGATGCCACGAACGGGCGCCTCGTGTGGCAGAAGGCGTTCGCCGACGTGCGCGCGGGGGAGAGCGCGACGCTGGCGCCGCTGGTGGTCAAGAACCTGGTGATCGTGGGGAGCTCGGGCGCGGAGTACGGGGTGCGCGGCCACATCGACGCCTTCGACCAGGCCACGGGAAACCGCGTGTGGCGCCGCTACAACGTCCCCAAGCCGGGCGAGCCGGGCTCCGAGTCGTGGCCCGCCGAGGCGTGGGCGCGCGGCGGCGGCACCGCCTGGATCACCGGCACCTACGACCCCGAGCTCGACCTCCTCTACTGGGGCACGGGGAACCCGGGGCCGGTGTTCGACGGCGGCCCACGCCCGGGCAACAACCTGTACACCAGCTCGGTCGTCGCCATCGACCCGGACGACGGCGCCCTTCGCTGGCACTACCAGTGGACGCCGCACGACGTGTGGGACTACGACGGCGTCAACGAGAACATCCTCTTCGAGCACGGCGGACGGCGGCTGCTGGGGCACTTCGACCGCAACGGCTACTTCTTCGTCCTGGACCGCACCAACGGCCGGCTGGTGCGCGCGGCCCCTTTTGCCCGCGCCACCTGGGGCACCATCGACGGCACCACGGGCCGCGTCACCCCGCGCCTGATCCCCACGCCCGAGGGCACGGAGATCTGCCCGGGGCCGGCGGGCGCAAAGGAGTGGCCGCACGCTTCGTACAGCCCGCAGACGGGGCTCTTCTACGTTCCCGTGATCGACGTGTGCGCCCGCTTCAAGCGCGGCCCCGTCCACTTCCGCGAGAGCATGTTCTACCTCGGCGGCGAGGCGGACGTGCGCAGCTACGAGCAGACGGGGTACGTGAAGGCGATCGACGTCAACGGGCGCGAGGTGTGGTCGTGGCGCGGCGAGCACCCGATGGTGGCGTCGATGCTGAGCACCGCGGGCGGGCTGGTGTTCACCGGCGAGCCCAACGGCCGCTTCAACGCCTGGGACGCGCGCACCGGTGCCATGGTGTGGAGCTACCAGACGGGCAACGGCATCCACAGCAACCCGGTCACCTACAGCGTGCGCGGCAAGCAGTACATCGCCGTGCCCACCGGCTGGGGCGGCTGGCTGGAGGGCTACGCGCCGGAGATGTACGGCGCGCCGCGGGGGAGCGCCCTGTTCGTGTTCGCGCTGCCGTGAGGGCCGCATCACCGGGGGCTGAAGCCCCCGGCTGGAACCACGGGAAGGCGGCTGAAGCCGGCTCGTGCAAACCGGCATTGGACCCGGAGTCCGCGGAGGCGGACTTTGTGCTGTTGTTGCCGCGAGTTTACTCGCCCGGGCTCGATGCCGCCGCCAGCAGCCGCTCCACCTCCTGCACCACTCGACGCGGCTCCACGGGCTTGCTCAGGTAGCCGTCGCAGCCGACGTCCTCGGCGCGCTTGCGGTCCTCGGACATGGCGTGGGCGGTGAGCGCGATCACGGGGATCGATGCGGTGGCCGGGTCGCCCTTGAGGATGCGGGTCGCCTCCCAGCCGTCCATCCCCGGCATCGCCACGTCCATCAGGATCAGCGAAGGGCCGATCTCGCGCGCCACGCGGATGCCGTCCTCGCCCGTCTCCGCCTCGGCCACCTGGTAGCCGAAGTGGCGAAGGATCGTTCCGTAGATGGCGCGGTTGTCCGGGTTGTCCTCAACCAGGAGAATGGTCGGTGATGCCATGGTCGTGTGAAGAGGGGAGTCCTTGGGGGCGTGCCCGGAGCCCACGCAAGAAGCGGGCGTAGCGCCGAACAAGCCTTCCCCGCGGCAGGGGCGCGGGATACACTCAACGCGACCCGGCTGGTATCCATCGCACGGAAGGACCCTGATGCCCGACGCAATGCCCTCGCTGACCCGGCAGCTCTTCACCGGGACGATCGACGACTCGATCCTCTTCCCCTACCCCCGCATCACCGACGACGAGGACCGGCGGGTCACCGCCTTCCTCGACGAGCTGCGCGCGTACCTGGACGCCAACCTCGACCGCGAGTGGATCGACGAGCACGAACAGATCCCCGCCGAGGTGATGGAGGGGCTCAAGCGCATCGGCCTCTTCGGCATCTCGCTTCCCACGGAGTACGGCGGAATGGGGCTGTCGCAGAGCGCGTACTGCCGCGTATTCGAGTTCGTCACCGGCTACGACGTGGGGCTCGCCATCGTGCTGGGCGTGCACCTATCGATAGGCATCAAGGGGATCCAGCTCGCGGGGACGGACGAGCAGAAGCGCCTCTACCTTCCCAGGGCCGCGACGGGGGAGTGGTTCGCCTCCTTCGCCCTCACCGAGCCGGAGGCGGGGAGCGACGCCAACGGCATCCGCACGCGCGCGGTCCTATCGGAGGACGGCAGGCACTGGGTGCTGAACGGCGACAAGATCTGGATCGGCAACGGGTCGTTCAGCGAGGTGATCGTCGCCTTCGCGCAGACGCCGGTGGAGAGGAACGGCGAGATGGTGGACCGCGTGACCGCCTTCATCCTGCGCCCTGACATGCCGGGCTACGAGCGCGGCAAGGTGCTGCGCAAGATGGGCGCGCGCGGCTCCAACCAGACCGAGCTCCACTTCCGCGACGTGCACGTGCCGGTGGAGAACGTGCTGGGCGAAGTGGGCGAGGGGTTCAAGCTGGCGATGCGCATCCTCAACTCGGGCCGCCAGGGGCTGAGCGCGGGCGCGGCGGGCGGGGTCAAGCAGTGCCTGCGGATGGCCACCGAGTTCGCAAAGGAGCGGCGGCAGTTCGGCAAGGCCATCGCCGAGTACGAGCTGATCCAGGGGAAGCTGGCCGCCATGGCCGCCGACGCCTACTCGGCCGAGAGCGTGGCGTACCTCACCACCGGCCTCGCCGACCGCTGCGACGTGGACTACGCGCTGGAATCGGCGGCGGCCAAGGTGTGGAACAGCGACGCCCTGGATCGCGCCGTGGACGAGCTGGTGCAGATCACGGGCGGGCGCGGCTTCGTGAAGCCGTACCCCTACGAGCGGATGTACCGCGACGCGCGCATCACCCGCATCTTCGAGGGGACCAACGAGATCCTGCGCCTCTTCGTGGGGCTGAGCGGCATGCAGGAGCCGGGGGAGTACCTCAATGCGATCGGCAAGGCGCTGCGCGAGCCGGTGAAGCAGTTCGGTCTCCTCAGCGAGTTCGCCACCGAGCGGGTGCGGCTGGCGCTGGGCGGCGGCGAGCCGGAGATCGCGCGCGAGGTGCACCCATCGCTGCGCCGCCACTTCGACTACCTGGTGGACCACACCCGCGATCTGCGCGTGGCTACCGAGCGGATGATCCGCCGCCACGGCCGCGAGATCGTCGACCGGCAGTTCGTGGTGACGCGCATCGCGGACATGGCGGTGGAGCTGTACGTGCGCGCCGCCGTCCTCTCGCGCACGCAGGCGCTGCTGGAGGCGCACGACGGCGGTGCAGCCGAAGCCCCTCCGCTCACCAGCACCCGCGAGCGTCTGGACGCGGAGGGCGTTGCGCGCCTCCTGCGCCTGTGCGACCTGGCGTGCCAGCGCTCGGGCCTGCGCTTCCGCACCGCCCGCGAGGCCCTCACCGACGGCCGCGATGCCCTGTTGCGCACGGTGGCGGGGGATGTGATCGGGTAGGGGCCCCTCACCCCCGCTCGTTCCTCGCTGCCCCTCTCCCGATAACAGGAGAGGGCTCCGCCCTCCTGTCATCGAGAGAGGGGGCGGAGCCCGCAAGATCGCCGCGGATCATGAGCCCGCTTCAGCGGGCTTCCCGTCGTTCCAGCCGGGGGCTTCAGCCCCCGGCGGCGCGGCCGCGGTCCCGCTCCCCGCACCGATCCGCCCCGGTGATGCGGCCGCGGTGCCCGCCTCCCGAACCGGTCCCGCCTCCGCAACCTGCGAAGGTAGCTTTCCCGCGGTCGGTTGCCGCGGTTTCAACCGCCCGGCTCGCCCGGCTCCGCATACGGCTCCAGCACTTCGCCATACTCCGGGAACAGGCCGGCGGGCGCGGGCACCTTTTTCCCCTCCACCATCGACTGCAGCATCAGCGCGTTGGTGACGGCCTTGCCGCGGAAGTGGTTGTTGGTGACCACGTACACGTCCTCGGCGGCGGGCTGCCCGGCGATCTCGGCGACGCGGCCGGCCCACGGCTCCAACTCGCGGGCGGGGTAAAGGTAGTCGTAGCGCTCGTGCGGCTCGGCATTGTCGCGGAACCAGTCCTGGTAGTTCCTTCCGTGCACCCGCACGTACCCCACGCGCGAGGTAGCGTGGGCGCTGGGGGCGATGGAGTCGCCAAAGAGCGGCTGGTCGATGTTCACGAAGCCGATCCCCCAGTCCGCCAGCGCCGCAAAGAACGCCGCCGTGTTCCAGCTCTCGTGCCGCACCTCCAGAACAAGAGGGAAATCCTTGAAGGTGGTCGCCACGTCGTCCAGCCACTCCCGGTTTTCGTCCGTGCGCCGGAACGACCAGGGGAACTGGAGGAGGAGCGCCCCCATCCGCCCCGATTCCAGGATCGGGTCCATCCCGGCGCGCACCTCGCGCACCTCGTCCGCCGTCCACGCGCTCTTGCGCTGGTGGGTGAAGCGCTGGTAGAGCTTGGCCGTGAAGCGGAAGTCCGGCCGGTGCTCCACCCGCGCCACCCAGCTGCGCGCCGTCTTCTCCGTGGCCGGGCGGTAGAAGGTGGAGTTGATCTCCACCGCCGAGAAGTACTCCGCGATGTACTGGAGCTCGTCGAAGCCGCGCGGCTTCTTCGCCGGGTACACGATCCCCGCCCAGTCCTTGTACGACCACCCCGCGGGTCCGTAGCGGATCATGTACGTGTCACCGGTGGCGTGTGGGTTGCGGCAGCGCTCCCACAGGGGTCAACTCCCATGCCACGCACCCGTTTGGAAACCCGCGCGCTCCCCGCGCCGTACGTCCCCGCCGCACGGACGGGTTGCGGAGGCGCCGTCCGCGCGTGTAGATAGAAGGGCCTGCCGCGATTCTCCCCGCCACACTGGAACGGAGCGCCCTCCCATGGCCTTCTGGAAGGACTTCATCAAGACCGAGCTGATCGACATCGTCGAATGGCTGGACGACAGCAGCGACACGCTGGTCCATCGCTTCGTCCGCCACGAGAACGAGATCAAGAACGGCGCGCAGCTCATCGTCCGCCCCGGCCAGGCCGCGGTGTTCGTGGACCAGGGCCAGATCGCCGACATCTTCGCCCCCGGCCGCTACGAGCTGAAGACGGAGAACCTCCCGGTGCTGTCCACCCTGCGCGGGTGGAAGTACGGCTTCGACTCGCCGTTCAAGGCGGAGGTGTACTTCGTGACCACGCGGCAGATCACCAACCGCAAGTGGGGCACAAAGAACCCGGTGATGATGCGGGACGCCGACTTCGGCCCCGTGCGTCTGCGCGCGTTCGGCTCGTACTCCATCAAGGTGGCCGAGCCCGGCAAGCTGATCGCCGAGATCGTGGGGACCAACGGCCACTTCACGGTGGACGAGATCGCGGACCAGCTGCGCGACATGGTGACCTCGCGCTTCACAGACGCGCTGGGCGAGGCCAAGATCCCGGCGCTGGACCTGGCCTCCAACTACGACGAGATCGGCGACCGGCTGATCGCGCGGATGCAGCCCGAGTTCTCGGCCTACGGGCTGGAGCTCACCAAGCTGCTGGTGGAGAACATCTCGCTCCCCGAAGAGGTGGAGAAGATGCTCGACCGCCGCACCAGCATGGGCGTGCTGGGCGACCTCAACGCCTACACGCAGTTCCAAACGGCGAACGCCATCGAGAAGGCGGCCGGCAATCCCGGCGGCGGCGCGTCGGAGGGGATGGGGATGGGTATGGGCTTCGCCATGGCCAACCGCATGGCGAACTCGATGGGCGGCGCCCCCGCCGGCGCCCCCGCGGGTGCGCCGCCGCCGCTCCCGGCGCAGACGGCCTACTTCGTCGCCGTGAGCGGCGCGCAGACGGGGCCGCACGGCCTGGACGCCCTTCGCCAGCAGGCCGCCAGCGGCACGCTGACGCGCGAAAGCCTGGTCTGGATGCAGGGAATGCCCGCCTGGACCCCCGCCGCGGAGGTCCCGGAGCTGGCCGCCCTCTTCGCCGCCTCGCCCCCGCCGCTGCCGTAGGGGCCCCCCACCCCCGCTCGTCACCTCGCTGCCCCTCCCCCAATAACCACCTGGGGAGGGGCGGTTTGCGTGCATCCGTGCGGGCTGGTTAGGACGGTGCGGGGGAGAGGGGGCAGGCGAGTGTAACGAGCCGGGGGTGAGGGCCTACCGCGCCAGGCGCCGCCCCGCACCCCCCAGGTACGCGAACAGCACCACCGCCACCAGCGCCGCGAAGCCGAGCTTGAACTCGCGCGGGAGCCGGGAGGGGGAGATGAAGCCTTCGATCATCCCCGCGACCAGCAGGAGCAGCGCGGTGCCGCAGATGAGCGAGACGGCCTCGCGGCCGCGCACCACCAGCGCCTCGCGCCGCGTCATGCGGCCGGGGAGCAGCAGCGCCGAGCCCAGCCACAGCCCGGCGCCGCCGGCGATGCAGATGGCCGTCAGCTCCACGACGCCGTGCGGCAGGACAAAGGTCCACAGGTGCAGGCTCTGCCCGTGGTTGGCGAAGACGGCCGCCACGGAGCCCAGGCTCACCCCGTTGAACACCAGCACCCACACCGTCCCCAGCCCCGCCAGCAGCCCGCCCGCGAACGCCAGAAAGGTCACCTGCACGTTGTTGGAGACGAGGCCGCTGGCCATCGCCGGCATCATCACCTCCGGCACCTCCACGTAGCCCTCGCCGCGCGCCTCCTTGGCCGCGGCCTCCTCCGCGCGCGCCATCATCTCGGCGCCGACCAGTTCGCGGGCGTGGGCGGGGTCGCCGCGGACGTAGGCAAAGGACAGGACGCCGGGGAGGTAGAAGAGGATGGAGGCCAGCACGATCGGCTTCCACAGGCGGCGCACCAGGGCGGGGAAGCTGGAACCCACCCATCCGCGGAACCGCTGCCACGACCGCGACGGGGCGCGGTAGAGGAGGTTGTGGCCCGCGCCCACGCTGCGCTCCAGCGCGTAGAGCAGCTCGGGGGAGCCGCCGTAGGTGCGGGCGCGCGCCAGGTCCGCCGCCACCCCGCGGTACAGCGAGGCGAAGCGCGACACCGTCGCCTCGTCCAGCTTGCGGAGGCCGTCTTTCTGCGCGCCCTCCAGCAGGCGGGCGTACTCGTCCCACTCCGGCCGCTGGCGCCGAACCAGGGCGGTGGCCTGCGCCGATCCCGCGATTCCCCCCGCGCCGGCCGCGTGGCGCCGCGCCACCTCGTCGTCGCGGGCGGCGATCAGGAAGTCCTCGGCCGCCAGCAAGGTGCGCCGCGGGTCCTCCGCCAGCGGACGCGCCAGGCGCGCCACCAGCGTGCGGGCGAGCTGCCCGCGCACCGCCGGGTCCAGGTCGCGCCGCCGCTCCACGAACATGGATAGGGCGGCGAGCTCCTTGTCCGAAAGGCGCGGCGGGCCCTGCACGGCGGCGGCCGGGGCCTCCTCCTCGGGGATGCGCTGGCCGCGGTCGCGCACCACCACGGTCCCCGCCGCCATGTCGCCGAGGCGCTTGGTCTGCGGATGGAGCGTCATCGCCAGCCCGCCCACGATGCACGACGGAATCGGCTGCACGTCGATGAGGCGCATCAGGTTGCGCACGGCGGCCCCTTCCAGCGTCACGGGGTAGCCGCCGTCCTGCACCACCCGGAGCCCCATCCACCGCTTGCCCGGCGTCTGCCCGTCGCGCAGCCCTTCGTACAGGATGAAGTAGCCCCACTGGAGCACGAAGTACGCGGCGATGGCGGTCGCTAGCCCCACTCCGGAGAACAGGTCCCCCTCTCCGCCCGCCGACCTCCAGATCAGGACCCCGGCCAGGAACACCCCGGCCTGGGCCAGCAGCAGGATGAGGCGGTCGATGAGCAGCGCGGTGAAGCGCGACCCGAGGTCGGCCAGCTCGTAGCCGATGGCGACGTGCTCCGGCGTCTCGACGTCCACCTGGCGGTCGTGGAGGCGCTGCACGGTGCTGGTGGACATGAAGGGGGTTGTTGCGGGAGAGATGATGCGGTTCCTGCTCCGAATCTACCCGCGCATGCCCCCTTGTGCGAGCCCCCTCGAGCGGACGTAGATTCGAACAGCAGCGTCACACAGAGGGCACGGAGGCAACGGCGAGCCGCAGAGAACCCCTTCTCCGTTCTTTCCGTACCCTCTGTGTCTCTGTGTGAGACGCGGTTCAAGGCCGCGGCCACATGAAGGTCGGAGCGTCGATGGAAGTGCTGCACACGGAAGCACCAGGGGTGGTGCGGGTGGACCTGCGCTGGATGGGGATGGCGAAGCAGGTGGCCTCGTACCTGGTGTCCGACGGCGGGGAGCTGGCGGTGGTGGACTGCGGGCCGGGGAGCACCCTGCCCGCGCTCCTGGACGGCGTGCGCGCGGCCGGGCACGATCCGGCCGCGATCACGCACGTCCTCCTCACGCACGTCCACCTGGACCACGCGGGTGCGGCGGGCGAGCTCCTGCGTGTGGCGCCAGGCGCCCGCCTGTACGTGCACCCGCGCGGAGCCCGCCACCTCGCCGGCCCCTCGCGCCTCCTCACCAGCGCCGCGCGCATCTACGGGGACCGGATGGAGGTGCTCTGGGGGACGATGCTCCCCGTGCCCGAGGAGCGCATGACCGTGCTGCACGATGGCGAGCAGGTGCGCGTGGGGCGGCGCACGCTGCGCGCGCTCGACACGCCGGGCCACGCCGTGCACCACCACGCGTACCACGACCCGGATGCCGGCCTCCTCTTCAGCGGCGACGCCGGGGGCATCCGGCTGGACGGCGCTCCCTACGTGCGCCCGCCCACCCCGCCGCCGGACATCGACGTCCCCGCCTGGCGCCGCAGCATCGCACGGATGCGGGAGGCGGGCGCGAGCGTCATCCTCCCCGCGCATTTCGGCGGGACGGGAGACGTGGCGTGGCACCTGGACGACCTAGAGGCGCGCCTGGCCGACTGGGATGGCTGGTCCGGCCGCGAGCTGGCAGCGGGAGCGGATCTCGAGTCGCTCACCGATGCCCTCCGCCACAAGGCCCACGCCGAGGTCGCCGCCGCTACCGGGAGCGACGACCTGGCCCGCGCCTACGAGGCCGCGGTGCCCACGGAGATGATGGCGGCAGGGCTCGCACGCTGGCACGCGGCCGGTGCGTGAGTGCGTGGAGGCACGGATTCAGGAGGGTGGGCACGACGTGCGAGTGCGCTGGCGAGCGGGGCCCGCTTGAACCCGCTTGCGGTACAGGCGCGGGGATGGCGGGGCCATGGTCCAGAAGGGGCCCGGTCTTTGCCGTAAAGGAGCCGCCGCGCGAGAGAAGCGGCGGCCCGGGGACGATGCGCAGCGCTCCACGTGCATCTCGCGACGGCGGAATGGGGGCGGGTTCCGCGTGCGGCCGAACAGGGTGGTTGTCAAACCGGCCGATGCGTGTATCTTGCCGCTAGCGGGGATCGGCGCTCGTTCCGTGCTCAAGCGCCCACGGCGGGCCGTAACCCTTTCCGCCACAGCGCGATCCGCGGAACCGCGAACGGCAGGGCGGGTAGACAATTGCGGCGGGTGGATGTATTTTTATGCATTCACCGGATTGAAAATGCGGGGCGGGGGAGAGTGCTGGCCGGAGCGGGCCGGAAGCAGGAACTACCGGGGGTGCGTGCTTGACAGCGGTGGAGACGCCGTGCACCTTTGGGAAACCTGAACACAGCCCGCATCTGGCGGCAGCACCGCCTGAACACCCCGGCCTCCGCCGAGTGCCCTTCCCGTTCGGCACGAGGCGGAGTTTCGATCTAACGTTCGCTACGGAGCCGGTCAGAAATCCGAGCGACCGTTCGTTCAGGAAGACAACAGGGCCGCGCATGGTCCTAGGCGCCGGTGGGCGGCGCCACCGCGATCCACACGGAGGGACGGAATGTTCAACAAGCTGGTCGCATCCGGCGGCGCGAAGAAGAGCTTCTGGACGGCGAAGACCGTCGCAGCCTCGGTCGCCCTGCACGGGCTGCTCGTCGCGGGCGCGGTCGCGGCCAACCAGGGGTACGACCCCACCGCCAAGAAGGCCGAGGAGCTCGTCGACTACGTGGAGGTCGAGGAGAAGAAGGAGGAGCCGAAGCCGGAAGAGCCGAAGCCGGAAGAGCCCGAACCGCCCCCGCCGGAGCCCGAGAAGGCCGCTCCCCCGGTGGTGAAGGGCTTCCAGGAGCTCCAGCCCCCCATGGAGCCGCCCAAGGACATCCCGGCCGTGGACCCCAACCAGCAGGCGGTCAAGGTCGAGGACTTCAGCGGCGAGGGGAAGGCCGGCGGCGTGAAGGACGGCGTGGAGAAGGGCGTGGCGCAGCCCGTTCAGGAGCGCGAGCAGCCAGCGGACCAGGGGGTGTACGACATCTCCTCGGTGGAGGTGAAGCCCTCGCTCTCCAACAGCAGCGACGTGCAGCGCGCGCTGGAGCGGAACTACCCGCCCCTGCTGCGCGACGCCGGAGTGGGCGGCACGGTGCAGCTCAGCTTCCGCGTGAACGAGGACGGCCGCGTGGACCCCACGACCATCGAGGTCGTGTCCAGCGACAACGAGCAGTTCTCCGAGGCGGCCAAGAAGGTGGTGGAGCGCATGCGCTTCCGCCCGGCCAAGGTGAACGACCGTCCGGTGAAGGTGCTGGTGCAGCTCCCCATCACCTTCCAGCCGCAGTCCTGAGCCGCGGCGGGATCGGGAAGAAGGAAGCGGCCGCTCCCACGGGGGCGGCCGCGGCAGGGCCGGAGGAAGTGCGGCGCGCCGCGGGCGGCGCCGCGTACTGAGGTCAACCGGAAACACTCTTGTCGAAGCGCGTCCCGCGCGAGGAGAAGCCAAGCCAATGTCATTCTCGATTGCTGAGATCTGGGCCGATACCGGATGGTTGAACCGGGGCATCGTGATCCTGCTCCTGCTCATGAGCGTGCTGTCGCTCTCGGTGGCCGTGGCCAAGTGGCTCCGCTTCCGCAAGATGTCTGCGGCCACGCGGGCCTTCGCGCCGGCCTTCTCGCAGGCGCTTGAGCAGGACAACATCGCCGAGGCGCTCGCCACGGCAGACCAGTACCCCAACTCGCACGTGGCCCGCGTGCTCGGCGAGTCGCTTCGCGAGGTGGCTCCGCTGCTGGATGACCCGCGCGCCGCAGGCGCCGCCATCAACTCGGCCGAGCGGTCGGTGGAGCGCGAGCAGATCCTGCTGGCCAACGACCTGAAGAGCGGGCTGGGCCTGCTGGCCACCATCGGCGCCACCGCGCCGTTCGTGGGGCTGCTGGGCACCACGCTGGGCATCGTGAACGCCTTCATGGGCATGGCGTCGCAGGGCGGCGGGCTCGAGGCCGTGTCGTCCGGTATCGCCGAGGCGCTCATCGCCACGGCCATCGGCCTGATCGCCGCCATCCCGGCGGTGTGGCTGTACAACTACTTCACCGCCAAGCTGGACACGCTCTTCTCGGAGCTTGCCTACGCCGGCCGTGAGATGATCGACTGGATGATGACCCGCCAGGCCAAGCGCGAGCTGGGGATCACCACGCGCAACGCTCCCGCGTACGGAGACTGAGTCATGGCTGGAACCAGGCTGGGCGGCAATGCCGCCTTCGGCGGGTCGGCCGTCCCGACGGTTGCGGGCGGTGGCTCGGACGTGACGGCCGACATCAACGTCACGCCGATGATCGACGTGATGCTGGTGCTCCTGATCATCTTCATGGTGATCACCCCCGCGCTCGCCTTCGACGCCAAGCTCCCCAAGGCGAAGACGGCGGCGCCGGAAAAGGAGGAGCGGGTCACGCTGGGGATCGACAAGGACGGGAAGTACTACGTCGACGACAAGTACGTGGCCGACCCCCAGCTGGAGACGCGCCTCCGCGAGGCGTACGCCAAGCGTCCGGACGACCACGTCCTGTACCTGAAGGCCCACGACGAATCCAAGTACTCGCGCACGCTCACCGCCATCACGGCGGCCAGCAACGCGGGGGTGCGGCGGATCGGCGCGATCACGGAGATGCCCAAGGGCGCTCCCATCTCCAAGTAAGGGAGGCATACCATGGGAATGGGAGTAGGCGGTGCCAAGGGCGGCGCCATGAACGAGATCAACATGACGCCGATGATCGACGTGCTGCTGGTTCTGCTCATCATCTTCATGGTGGTGCAGGAGAGCCTTCAGCGCGGCGTGTCGGTGCAGATTCCGCCCCCGCCGGACCAGAACCAGGTGGCGCAGCAGCTGCCTGACGACCAGCAGATCGTGCTGGAGGTGAAGCCGGGCCCCACCTTCGCCATCAACCAGCAGCCGGTGGAGATGGCGGCGCTGGAGGGGCGGCTGCGTGAGGTTTTCGCCCAGCGCAACCGCAAGGTGATCTTCGTCAAGGGCGAGGAAGAGCTCTCCTACAAGGACGTGATCCGCGCGGTGGACGCCTCGCGCGCGGCGGGAATCGACGTGGTGGGGTTGGTGCCCCGCCCGGTGGTGGGACCGGCCACGGTCACCCCGGCGCCGGGGCAGTAAGAACGGAAGGACAGCTTCTCCCCCGAACCGGCCGCCCTAGCGCGGCCGGTTCTGTCTCCGCCCCTTCCCCTTCCCGCGGAGGTGTACCATGGCCATGACCATCGGCAAGCGCGGCGGCCACGTCTCGGCGATCAACATGACGCCGATGATCGACGTGCTCCTCGTCCTGCTCATCATCTTCATGGTGGTGCAGCAGGGGTTGCAGCGCGGCGTCCGCGTCCAGGTGCCGCCGCCCACGCACGAACAGCCGACCGACAGGCCCGACCAGATCGTGCTGGAGGTGGCGCCGGGCGGGTCGTACCTGCTCAACCAGCAGCCGGTGGCCGTGGGCGCACTGGAGTCCACGCTGGAGCGGGTATTCGCGCCGCGCCCGCGCAAGGTGCTCTTCGTCAGGGGCGGCGAGCACGTCGCCTACGCCGACGTGGTGCGCGCGGTGGACATCAGCCGCTCGGCCGGGGTGGAGGTCGTGGGACTCATGCCACGCGGCGAGCATCCATAACCGCCGCGTGAGCCCAGCCGTTCCCCGCCGCCACACCGGAAGCTGCCGGAGTGGCGGCGGGTTGTTTCAGGCGGTATAGTTTCCCGGCAAACCGACGCGGCGCCGACGCGCGCCCACACACCCGCCCTGAATCCAGACGTTTTCGATGGAGACGCAGCGACGCCGGCTTACCCTGACGCACTACATCTTCATCGGGATGGCGGTCGGCATCCTCCTGGGCTGGGTGTTCCCGGACAGCAAGCGCGACATCCACGGCGGGTGGTCGGCGAGCGACCTTAAGCTGCTCTCCGACCTGTTCGTGCGCGGGATCAAGATGATCATCGGGCCGATCCTCTTCGCCACGCTGGTGATGGGGATCGCCGGGCACGGCGACGACCTCAAAAAGGTGGGGCGGCTGGCGTTCCGCTCCATCCTCTACTTCGAGATCGTCACCACGATCGCGCTCGTGGTGGGGCTGGTGGCGGTCAACGTCGTGCGCCCCGGCGACAACCCGCGGCTCACGGCGGCCATCCAGGCGGCGGAGGCGTCGGGCGGCCCTCCCGCGCTGGCCCAGCCCAAGGGCTTCGCGGACCACGTGCGCGACATCGTCCCCACCAGCTTCATCGACTCGCTGGCGAACAACAACGTCCTGCAGATCGTCTTTTTCTCCATCCTCTTCGCGGTGGCGCTCACGCAGGTGAAGGGGCGGCCCAAGGAGGCGCTCCTCGGCTTCTGCGAGGGGCTGGCGGAGACGATGTTCAAGCTGGTGGGGATCATCATGCGCTTCGTGCCCATCGGCGTGGGCGCGGCGCTGGCGGTTACGGTGGCGCACAGCGGGCTTTCCGTGCTCCTACCGCTCATCAAGCTGGTGGCCACCCTGTGGGCCGCGCTCATCGTCTTCGTGCTGATCGCCCTCCTTCCGGTGGCGCTCATCGCCCGCGTCCCCATCCTGGCCTTCCTGCGGCAGGTGCGCGAGCCCGCCGTCATCGCCTTCTCCACCACCTCGTCGGACGCGGCGCTGCCGCTGGCCATGCAGCGGATGGAGGCGTTCGGGGTGCCGAGGCGCATCGTGTCGTTCGTGATGCCCACCGGCTACTCGTTCAACCTGGACGGCACCACGCTCTACCTGGCGCTGGCTTCGGTGTTCGTGGCGCAGGCGTCGGGCGTGGAGCTATCCCTGGGGACGCAGCTGGCGATGATGGGAACGCTGATGCTCACCAGCAAGGGCGTCGCCGCGGTGCCGCGCGCCTCGCTGGTGATCCTTTCCGGCACGCTGGCGGCCTTCAACCTCCCGCTGGCCGCCATCACCGTGATCCTTGCGGTGGACGAGCTGATGGACATGGCGCGCACCACGGTGAACCTGGTGGGCAACTGCCTGGCCACCTGCGTGATGGCGCGCTGGGAAGGCGAGTTTACCCCCGGAGTCCCCGCCGGCCTCCCCGAGAGCATCGACGTGGAGATGGTGGCCGAGGAGGAGCGGGCCGTGGCGGGTCTGGGGCACACGCACTCCTGACACGCCCCGAGTGGCCCGCCGCGACCGACGCGGCGGGCCGCCTTCTTTTAGGGCCGTTGCGGAAGCGCCGCACCGTCCCTACTTTCGCGCGATTGCGGCTAGACGATCCGCCTCCTTCCCGCCCGGCCACCGATGCAGCAGATCTTCCGCACGAAACCGATCTCGGAGATCCGCTCCGAGCACGTGGACCCGCAGATCGACGTCGAGCCGGGGCTGCGCAGGTCGCTGGGGATGTGGCAGCTCACCTCGCTGGGGATCGGGGCCATCATCGGCGCCGGGATCTTCTCCGGCGCCGGCACGGCCATCTCCGGCGGCCCCAACCACGTGGGCGCCGGGCCGAGCCTGGTGGTCTCGTACATCCTGGTGGCGTTCGCCTGCGGCTTCGCGGCGCTCTGCTACGCGGAATTCGCCTCCGTGGTGCCGCAGGCCGGCAGCGCGTACACCTACGCCTACGCCACGCTGGGCGAGCTGGTGGCGTGGATCATCGGGTGGGACCTGATCATCGAGTACGCGGTGGGGAACATCGCGGTCGCCGTGTCGTGGTCCGCCTACTTCCAGACGCTCCTCAGCGGCTTCGGGATCTCGATTCCGGGGTGGCTGGGCACCGATCCGCGCACCGCCCGCATCGCGTTCCAGGCGCTGCAGGCGGACCCATCCATCACCGCGCAGGGGACGATCGACGCGGCGCGGATATGGGAGACGGCGCCGCAGCTCCTGGGCTTCCCCATCATCTTCAACCTCCCCGCCGTGCTTATCGTGGCGCTGATCACCTGGATCCTGGTGATCGGCATCCGCGAGAGCGCGTGGGCGAACACGGTGATGGTGATCCTGAAGCTGGCGATCCTGGCCTTCTTCATCGTGGTGGGCGCCTTCTGGGTGCGGCCGGACAACTGGACCCCGTTCATGCCGAACGGGTGGCACGGGGTGTTCACGGGCGCATCGCTCATCTTCTTCGCCTACATCGGCTTCGACGCGGTTTCCACGGCGGCGGAGGAGGCCAAGAACCCGCAGCGCGACATGCCGCGGGCCATGATGATCTCGCTGGCGGTCACCTCGGTCATCTACATCGTCGTGACGCTGGTGATGACGGGTTTGGTGCCCTGGCGCGAGCACGGCAACGCGGACCCGCTGGCGAGCGCGTTCAGCTCGCGCGGGTACGACTGGGCGGCGGGTGTGATCTCGTTCGGCGCCATCGTGTCGATGGCCTCCGTGCTCCTGGTGTTCCAGCTGGGCCAGCCGCGCATCTTCTACTCGATGGCGCGCGACGGGCTGCTGCCGCCGATCGCGGCGCGGCTGCACAAGAAGTACAGCACGCCGCACGTCACCACCATCGTGACGGGCGCGTTCGTGGCGTTCTTTGCGGCCTTCGCCAACATCAACGAGGTGATCGAGCTCACCAACATCGGCACGCTCTTCGCCTTCGTGCTGGTGGCGGTGGGGGTGATGGTGCTGCGCGTGCGCGACCCGGACCGGCCGCGCCCCTTCCGGACCCCGGCGATCTGGTTCGTGGCGCCCGCGGCGATCCTGTCGTGCGGCTTCCTGATGTTCCAGCTCCCGGCGCTCACCTGGATCCGCTTCGGGCTGTGGCTGGGCGCCGGCCTGGTGATCTACTTCCTGTACGGCATCCGGCACAGCAGGCTGCGGTAGGGGCCCCCCACCCCCAGCGTCGCTCCGCGACGCATCCCCCTCCCCCGAAACTGCCTGGGGGAGGGGGTTTGTTTCGTACCAGCCTCCGCGCCGAGCCCCGCTCCAGGAGCGAATGAATTCGCCGCTGGAAACACGCAAAGTTCGCCTTCGCGGACTCCGGGTCCAATACCGCGTTTCTCGAGCCGGCTTCAGCCGCCTTCCCGTGGTTCCAGCCGGGGGCTTCAGCCCCCGGCGTTCGTTCATCCCCCGGCGCCTCCCGCAAAACAAAAGCGGGCCCGCACCCGAACCTTCCGAGTGCGAGCCCGTCGTGAGCGACCAATCGTGGGTGCTAGACCAGGACGGCGGCGCGGCTGTCGCGGTACTGGAGCGAGGCTTCGATGAAGTCCTCGAAGAGGCGCCGGGTGCCGGCGTCGGTGTCGATCAGCATCTCCGGGTGCCACTGCACGCCCACCAGGAAGTGCGACTCGTCCTCCGCCTCCAGCGCCTCCACCAGGCCGTCGGGGGCGGTGGCGGTCGGCTTGAGGCCCGCGCCCATGCGGCGGATCCCCTGGTGGTGCATCGAGTTCACCTGCACGGTATCGCCGCCGAACGCGCGGAAGAGGCGCGAGCCCGGCGCCACCGCGATGTCGTGCGCCAGGTGGTCGCGCGCCCAGCCGGCGCCGGGGAAGTAGTCGTGCTTGATCGACTTCTCCCACTGCGCGGCGCAGTCCTGCACCAGCGTGCCGCCGGCGGCCACGTTCAGCACCTGCATCCCTCGGCACACGCCGAAGACGGGCTTCCCGTCCTCCAGCGCCCAGCGCGCGAAGGCGAGCTCCACCGCGTCGCGCGCGCCGTCCGTGCGGCCGCAGTACTCGGTGCGCTCGTCGCCGTACGATGCCGGGTCCATGTCCACCCCGCCGGCCAAAAAGATCCCGTCCAGGTGGTCGTAGATGGCGCGGATGGTGTCCATGTCCTCGTCGAGGAGCGGCACCATCCACGGCACCGCGCCCACCGCGGTGCACGCGATGAAGTAGCGCTGGTTCATCACCCACGACGCCGGGAGGTCTTCGGGGATGCGGTCTATGGCCTGCAGGTTCTGCGTGGGAATGCCGATTACGGGACGCTGCTGCATGGAACACTACCTTCTACGAGTATCGATTCCGGAAGAATGACCCGGCAGGTGGCAAGATCAGGGCCGTTCGAGTTGGGATGATGCAAGGTAGCTAAATCGGCACGCATCCACAACGAACGCGCCACCGCTCGAACGTAAGTGTTTGCAGGGGTTGTGCTTGACCGTTGACCCCGACATCATTGTCGGACCCGCCGCGGTCGGGTCGTGAGAGGTTGGGTTCACATGGATGATGAACGCGCCGATGCCTGTCTTCCCAAGCTGGTTTCCTCCCGGCTGCCGCCCGCTGCCGACGATGCACAGGGTGTTGTTTATCGTATCGTCAGCGATGGACGTCTGACGGAAGACGATTTTCGGAGCTACCACGAGCTCGGGCAGGGTCTTACGATCGATCCGTGCCGCCGGTGTGGCGTTTCGGTGTTCGCCAGCCTGGCTCGCGCTCGGCACCGGCTGGCACTTTCTCCGCGTCTCGGCACCGCAATCGCGCGGGGGGTGCTGGACGCGTCGGCGGGGAAGACGAAGCTCACCGACTGGCGCAGCGGCCATGTCGAGTGGTGGGTATACGTGGGCGTCACGCGCCACAGCTATTTCGAGGATCCGGTACCATGAATCTATCTCCACCCAATCGCCCAGAGCTGCCGGCCGGGCTGCTGGCGGACTCACTGCCCATCTCAGAGATCCTGTACGAGGCAGAAGCCCCGATTGTCTATGTCACCGAGACTCAGCAGGGTGAGCAACTGCTCGCTTATCTCGCCGATGAGTCACGCGCTGCAGCAGTCACCTTTCTCGCGCCGACCTCTCCTGAACGGATCGAGGCGCTGGAGCAGGGCGCGCTCACGGTTCGGGACGCCCTGCAGTCCTCGTGGCTCTGGATGCACTTGTTCGACGGCAGGCGGGGCAAGGCATGGGCAATCGAGGCGAGTGAGATACCCGATCTGTTCTTCCCGGAGCGAGGGACGATTCTTCCCGGAGCACCCCGCCATACGCAGCCGACCAGTCAGCAGAGCCGCCAGGCTTAGCAGGCTGCGATACGGGAGGTTTTGCACGATCTTCTTGTGCGCACGCTTAGAGGGCTCACGCGTGACGCGGCGAGATTATCCTACACGTAAATGGTCAGTGGAAATGGAGGTTGGAATGGGAAGAATGATGATTGATACTCCGAGCGCCGCCTTCGCTCCATTGGAGGAGCTCAGCGCGTGGCTCGAGCGCTGCCAGGAGATGCGCGCTGAGTTCGGCGGTGATCCCGGTGCGCTAGAAGACATCGAGGAAAGTGAGCGCGAGGTGCGTGCGGGGTTGGAGAAGCGGTCCGCCGTTGCGGATGAGGCACCCCCGCCAGGAGTGGTCTGAAACCGCAGGGCTCACACGTAGACGCTGGGAACATTCCCCATTAGCGTCCGTGTGAGCCCTGCGTTTTCATGCCTCCCCGTCTCCGCGCCTCCGCGTGAGGCCCTGCAGGAGCCCGGCTACGATTGCGCGGCGTGGGCGTGAGCCATGCTGGGGCCGCGGATGCCCTCCTCTGTCTCGGCGATCAGGTGGTCGACGACGGCGTGGAGGCTGCCGGTGCGCTCGAATACGGCGAGCTGGCGGTCGGCGCTGGAGCCCTCCTCCAGGATGCGGAAGGCGTACTCCACCTCCGCGCGGCTCCCCAGGTCGTCCACCACGTCGTCGATGAACCACTCCAGGATCTCGCGGATCAGGTCGCGCGCGGGGAGCTCCTCCTGCTTGCCCAGGTCCACGAGCTGCCCATCGAGGCCGTAGCGTACCGCGCGCCACTTGTTCTCCTCGATCAGGTCGCCCGGGTACACGCGGAAGGTCATGTTGTCGCGCCGCAGCTTGTACACCTTGGCAATGATCGCCTGCAGGATGGCGGCGACGCAGATGGCCTCCTCCACGCGCGTGCACACGTCCAGAAAGCGGAACTCCAGGGTGGGGTACGCGTGGTGCGGGCGCAGGTCCCAGTAGATCTTGGAGCCATCCGGAATGCAGCGCGTCTTCACCAGGTTCTCGGTTAGGTACTGGAAGTCCGCCCAGTCGCGCATCACCCGCGGGATGCCGGTGCGCGGGAAGTTGCGAAAGATCACGCTGCGGTACGACTTGAGCCCCGTGTTCCGCCCCATCCAGAAGGGCGAGCTGCTGGTGAGGCAGAGGATGTGGGGGACGAAGTAGCGGGCCACGTTCATGGCGTCGATCATGAACTCCCGGTCTTCGATGCCGATGTGCACGTGCGTGCCGAAGATCAGGAGCTGCTGCGCCAGGTCCGCCATGTCCTGCTTCACCCCCAGGTAGCGCTCCAGGGGGGTGATCTCCTGCGTCATCCAGCTGGAGAAGGGGTGCGTTCCCGCCGCCACCACCTTGAGGTCCTTGCGGTCGGCGAGGTCCATCACCATTCCGCGCAGCCGCCGCAGCTCGGTGCGCGCCTGGGCGGGCGTCTGGCAGATGGTGGTGCCCACCTCCACGATGGACTGGTGCAGCTCCGGCTTGATCTCACCGAGGATCAGGTGGTCGTGGTCCAGGATCTCGGTGATGTACGACCGCAGCTCCCGGGTCTCGGGGTCGATGATCTGGTACTCTTCTTCGATGCCGACGGTGAGCGAGGGCGGCTTCATCGGTGCGCTCCTTCGTGGGTTGCGCGGTTACGGCTCGGCTGCGATCGAATACAGAAGGAAACGGGCCAGGGCGCCCTCACCGCGCCTCCACCAGCATCGTCGCCACGCTGGAGCCGCCGCCGGCGGTGACGTTGAGGAGCGGGTCGGTGGCGATGCGGGTAAGGGCGCCGTCGACGGTGGCGCCGCCGGTGATGAAGGGGGCCAGGTCCACCATGCGGTCGTAGATCTGCACCCCGCCGTCCGTCCAGGTAGGGAAGGGCTCGGAGGGGAGGGGGATGCGCTCCTGCACCACGTACGGCGCCTCGAGGGCGCCGCGCAGGGTGCGCTCCCACTCCTCGCCGCTCGCCAGCCAGCCGAGCACGATGCCGCGGCCGCCGTAGTCGTCGTTGGGCTTCAGCACCAGGCGCTCGCGGTTCTCGGTCGCCCACGGCAGCAGGTCGATGGTGGCGCCATCCTTCTCCGTCGTGCGCTCCTCCACCACGCGCGTCCAGGGGACGTGCGCGGCCACGGCGGTGCGCTCTTCGGCGGAGAAGAGGTGGGCGTTGCGCTCGTCGGAGAGGACTGCGAGCGAGGCCTTCTTGTAGAGCACCTTGCAGCGGAAGGGGTTCACCATGCACACCGCCCCGTCGCGCACGGCGCGCACCACGGGCGAATCCAGCCCCATCTGCTGCACCAGCTCGTCGATCAGGACGCGCTTGTAGATGAGGGTGATGTGGAAGTCGCCCGACATCAGCTTCCCCTCGCGGTACTCGCAGGTGCGCGGGTCCGCCAGCTCGCAGGCGATGCCGTGCGACTGGAAGTACGATTGGAAGAAGCGGTGCTCGCTGCGCGTGGGCACCTCGTCCCAGTCCAGCACACCGATGCGCGGCAGGTCGCGCGTACCCGTCCACTCGCGAAAGGCGCCGAGGAGCGCGTGCAGCACCCCGTGCCGCGCCGGGAGCGGCTGCACGGCGTGCGTGCGCAGGAACTCGCCCATCGCCGGCGTGGCGAGGAAGACTTCCGAGAGCGCGTCCATGTACGCCGGGCCCGCCGGGGTCTCCGCGTTGTACTCGGTGAAGCGGAGCGAGCCGTCGTCGGGATCGAAGAAGGCGTCCAGCCGCGCCGTGGGGCTGGGATCGCGGAAGCCGGGGTCCGCCTCCAGCAGCCCCTCTTCCCAATCGAGCAGGCGGAACTGGCGGCGGAACTCCGCGTCGGCCATGGCGGCCTCGTGCGCGGTGTGGAAGGCCCGCATCAGCGTCTCCACGCCGCGGCGGATGTGGCTCCACTGCCCCGGCGTCAGGAAGCGCGGCCGCAGGACGCTGCACAGCGGCCGGTCGCCAAAGAACATTCCGCGGCGCCGGTGCTCCTCCTCCATGCGCGCGTGCGTGTCGGCCGCGAGGGTGTCGTCGCCCAGCAGGTCGTGGTAGCGGGCGACGGCGTCCCGCAGCGCGGCGGCCTCCCCGGTCACGCTGGGACAGGCGCGGAAGAGCCGTCCGGCACCGCGTCCTGCACGGGCCCGCCGCCGCCCGTGTGCCGGCTGCCGGCGAAGAGCTGCTGCCACCCCGCCTCGCGCACCTGGGGCCGCGGGTTCTTGGCCAGTTTGATGGTCATGTCCGCCATCCCCTTCACCACCCACTCGAAGTAGTGGGGCGTGAGGGAGTACAGGTCCATGTCCGGCGCGGGGTTCATGAAGTCGATGGCGTACGGGATGCCGTCGCGCACCGCCCACTCCATGGAGTTCATGTCGTAGCCCAGCGCCCTCACCAGCTTCAGCGAGTCCTCCACCACGCGCTGCCCCAGCTCGGGCGAGAGGTGGTCGTGCTCCACGTGGTACTTCCGCTCGCCCGGATCGTACTTGATGGGCATCACCACTTCCTGCCCCAGGCAGATGCAGCGGATGAACTGGTCCCACTTGATGAACTCCTGCACGATCATCGTCAGGAGACCGGAGCTGTTGTAGTTCTGGATCAGCTCGTCCAGCGTGCGGCAGACGTACACCTCCTTCCACCCGCCGCCGTGCGCGTCCTTGAGGATGCACGGCATGCCGATGTAGTCCACGATCCCCTGCCAATCCAGCGGGTACTGCAGGTTGCGGAGCGACTCGTCATGCACGATGCCGGGGATGTAGTCGCGGTTGGGCAGCACCACCGTCTTGGGGTGGGCGATCCCCAGCTTTGTGGCCAGCGCGGCACCAAAGAACTTGTCGTCCGCCGTCCACATGAACGGGTTGTTGACGACCTGGCACCCCTGGAGCGCCGCCTGCTTGAGGTACGTCCGATAGAACGGCACCTCGTGCGAGATGCGGTCGATGATGACCGCGTACGGGCAGGGCTCGTCCATGGCCGGCGCGCCGAGCTGCACGAACTCGGCGGTCACGCCCTCGTTGCGGCTGTTGACTTCTTCGATGAACGCGGGCGGGAACGACCACTCGCGGCCCACGATCAACCCGATCTTCAGCGTCATCGGCGGTATCTTCGGTTCGGGAAAAAGTGCGTTAGTGCGTCAGTGCGTGAGTGCGTTCGAGTGCCTCCACCCCGGCGGCGGCGCTCCGGATGGCGGTCGCCAGTGCTTCGGGCTCGTCGCTGCCCAGGCGAAAGGTGGCGCCGCTCTTGAGGCGGAACTCGATTCCGGGGCCGCTCGCGACGTTGTAGAGCAGTCCGTGCCGGGTGAAGCGTATGCCGGTGCCGTCCCAGAAGGAGTTGTGCACCGTCCGCACCGAGTCGATCCGCTTCAGCGGCCAGCTGTAGCGCGGCCACCCGTCGCCAAACCAGGCGCGCAGCTCGCCGTCCGCCACCTCGACGGTCATCCGGCGTCCGGTCCAGCACATCCACCCCAGCAGCACCGCCACACCCAGCATCAACGGCCAGACCACGGGGTCCATCCAGACGATCCCGGCGAGCAGCACGGCGAAGACGGCAAAGGTGACGGCCGCGGTACGCGAGCGCTGCTCGTGGCGGTACACGGTCAGTCGCTCCCGCCGATGTACTGGCGGAGCATCCGCTCCCAGTACGGCCAGTCGTGCGACCAGCCGTCCCACAGGCGCAGGGCGTTGCCCACGCCCTTTTCCCACAGGGCGCGCGACAGGTACTTCACGTTCTCGACGTTTGGATCGTCGTGGCCCGTGGCGAGGATGATGTCCATCCGCCGCAGCCCCTCCAGCTGCTCGTGGCCGAGGTGCTGGACGAAGTGCGACGGGTTGTGCCCGTACACGTTGGCGTCCATGTGCCCGTCCGCGAACTGGCTGATGTCGTACAGCCCGCTCATCCCCAGCACCCGCCCGAAGAGGTGCGGGTGGCGGAAGGCGATGTCGACCGCGTGGTACGCGCCGAAGCTCGCTCCCGTCGCCATCAGAAACGGATTCGGGTTCTTTTGCCAGGAGAGGGGGAGCACCTCGCGCAGCACGTAGTCCTCGAACTGCTGGTGGCGCCGCGCCCGGTCGATCGGGTGCTTGCGGCGCGCGTACCAGCTCTCCTCGTCCACGCTGTCCACGCAGTAGAGCTGGAGCCACCCGTTGCGCAGGTGGTCGCCCAGTACCTCCGTCATCCGCCGGTCTTCCCACTCGTAGTAGCGGCCCATGGAGGTGGGGAACACGAGCACGCGCGCTCCCGCGTGCCCAAAGACCAGCAGATCCATGTCGCGGTCGAGCGACGGGCTGTGCCAGCGGTGGTGCTCGCGGTGCAAGGGGATCGAAGCTCCGGTTGCGTGTGGACGTCGTCGTTTTCAGGATCACGCGGCGGCACGCAAGCCCCGCGCCGAAGTGCCCTCACCCCCGCTCGTTCCTCGCCGCCCCCTCTCCCGATAACAGGAGAGGGCTGCGCCCTCGCCGTTATCGAGAGAGGGGGCGTGGGTACCGATGCCCGATTCGGCGCCGCCGCCGGTTTCCCACACGAATACCCGTAGGGGCCGCCCCGCGTGGCTGCCCGTGCCTTCCACCGCTCCGCGCCCCCGCTCCTACGCCCCGTTCTCCCCCGCCACGCTGAAGTCCATCCGCCCGTCCTCCAGCGACACCGCGTCCAGCCGCACCTGCACGCGCCCGCCGATCTCCGGCTTCGCGCCGCCGCCCGCCGCCTGCACGCGGACGGCGGGCTCCTCGATCTGCACCTCCAAGTGGCTCCCGCGCGCGTCCAGCACGGTGGCGGCGAAGCGCTTGCCTTCGCACCCGCGCAGCGTCCACGCCTCGGCGATGTCCACCACGCCGCGCTCCAGCTTGTTGGCGCGCGTCTCCGTGTCGTTCATCACCTTGGGAAGCCGGCTTAGCGTCTCGACCTCGGCGGGGGATGGGCGGCTTCCCGCCTCGAGCTGCACGAGCAGATCGAGCACGTAGCGGTCGGCGAGGCGGCGGAGGGGGGCGGTGACGTGCGCGTACGGCATCGCCAGCGCGTGGTGCAGCGGGTCGGCGGACGGGTCGCCGTCGAAGGCCACGTAGTCCGACCCGCGCGACACGCGCCGCGCCTGCCAGAGCAGCGGCGTCACCCTGGGGTGCCTGGGATCCAGCGAGCGCACGAACTCCGCGTAGCTCGTCCCTTCATCCCACGTGAACCCCAGCGTCCTCGCGACGCGGCGGAACAGCTCCACTCGCTTCTCCTCGGGCGGCGGCATGGTGCGCAGGAGGCCGACGCGCCCTTCCAGCATGCGCAGCGCGGCCGCATGGCCGGTGAGGAGCGACACCTGCGCGTTCCAGTCCTCGGCCACGTTCGGGTGCTCGTACTCCACCGCGTAGCCCAGGCGTGCGGCGGCGGCGCGCTCCACGTGCTGATCCAGGATGGGGAGCGACACGCCCCCGCGCTCCGTCTCCCGCTTCCTCCGCTCCTCGCCGAAGCGCTTCAGCTCCAGGAGCGACGCCGCCCACGGCTCCGCGAACGTCTTCCCTCCGCTCTCCACGTGCCCCAGCGCCTGCTCGTACGTGAGCTGCGCCCGCGACCTCACCCGCGCGCGCTGGATGCGCAGCGCGCGGATCTCCGCGCGCGCGTCCAGCTCGAACGCGAACACGATCGCGGGTGTCAGCTGGTCCGCCAGCAAACTCGCCGCCCCCTGCGACAGTGACGGCGGATACACGGGCGCGCGCAGGTCGGGCGCGTAGAAGGTGAGGGCGCGCAGCCACGCCTCCGCCTCCACCGCACCGCCGCGGTCCACGAAAAACCCCACATCCGCGATCGCGTACCAGAGCCGGAACCCGCCATCCTCAGCCGGCTGGATGCAGAGCGCCTGGTCCAGATCCCGGCTCCCCGGCGGGTCGATGGTGATGAACGGCACCTCCGTCATGTCCGCGAGCGCCGCCGGATCGCGCTTCGCCGCCTCGTCGGCCTCGCGCACCACCTCCGCGGGAAAGTCGATGCGCACCCCCAGCTCCGCCCGCTTGCGCTGAAACGCGGCCTCGATCTGGGCGATGTCCGTGCTGTCGGGTGCGGAGAGGGTCGGGGCGGACAGGGGGCCTCTGTGGTGCGGGGGGAAGCGGACTGCGTCGGGGGGACGGGATGCGAGAGGCGGGCCGCGGGGAGGGCCCCCTCCCCCCGACCCCCTCCCCCGCCTGCGGGGGCGCAGGGCGGGTGAGGGGGAGAACTGCGGCGCGGATAGCCCAGGTCGTTGTGTCGGGGCGCGATTTATTGCGCCCGTGCTTGCAACCGCGCCGGACCTTCTGAATCAAACCGATATTCGTAGGGGCCGCCCCACGTGGCTGCCCGTGCCCACCCCGGCGACATCCGGCGCACCCCGCACCAACGCACGCCATCGCCCCTCCCCCAGGCTGTTTTGGGGGAGGGGCCGCGAGGTGACGAGCGGGGGAGGGGGCCCCCTTCACTCCTCCCGAAGCGCCTCCAGCGGCGTGTGGCGGAAGACCTCGCGGCTGGCCCACACGCCCACGCCCGCCGCCAGCGCCGTGACGGCCGCGGCGATGGCGACGAGGGAGAGCGCCGGGACCGAGTACTCCACCTCGAACAGCAGCCGCGCGAGCGCCCAGCCCCCGCCCACCGCCAGCGCGATCCCCACCAGGCTCGCGAGCGCGCCCAGGACCGCGTACTCGGAGAAGAGGATGGTGGCGATCTGGCGGCGGGTGGCGCCCAGGGTGCGCAGCAGCACGCTCTCGCGGATGCGCTGGAGGCGGCTGGTGAGAACGGCGCCCAGCAGCACGATGAACCCCGTCGCGACGCTGAACCCCGCGAGGAACTGGATCACCGCCGCCACCCGCCCCAGCACGTCGTCCAGGGCCGCCTGCACCTCGGTGAGGTCGAGCACGGCGACGTTGGAGTAGCGGCGCACGACGTCGCGCTGGGCGCGGGAGCGGGCAGTTTCATCGGGCGCGCGGGCGAGCAGGACCCACGTCTGCGGCGCGGCGCGCAGGACGCGCGTGGGGAAGACGGCAAAGAAGTTGGGTTCCAGCCGCTGCCAGTCCACGTCGCGGATGGAGGTGATGCGCGTGGGGATGCGCACCCCCTGCACGTCCCACACGAGCGTGTCGCCGAGCTCGATCGCCAGGTCTTCGGTGATGGTTTTGTCGATGGACACCTCCGCGATCCCGCCCGGTGCGCCGCCGCCGCCCGGCGCCCAGAACTTCCCTTCGATCACCTTCTCGGATGCCATCAGCCCGTCGCGGTACGTGGAGCGATACTCCCGCCGCAGCGCCCACCCCTCCGGCCGCCCGTCCTCGCCCCGTCGTTCCCGGTTCCCAGCTCCCGGTTCCCCATCCTCTTCCTCCACCTCACCGTTTCCAGACGACGGCCCCACCATCTGCGCCACCGTACGCCCGTTGATCGAGTACAGCCGCATGGGGACGATGGGCGCCTGCTGCACGACACGCGTGCCGCCGCCGTTCAGGATCTGGCGCACGCCGGCCTGCTGCTCCGCCTGCACGTCGAAGAGGAGGAGGTTGCCGCGCGACCCCGCATCCACCCGAAGCGGGCGGAGGAGGTTGTGCTGGGTGAGGTAGAGCGTGGCGAGGAGGAAGACGCCGAAGCCGAGCGCCAGCACCACCACGCGCGTCTGGTTGCCGGGGCGGTACAGATTGGCGATCCCCTGGCGCACCGGGTAGCGCAGGCCCGCGACGCGCGCCGTCCGCGTGGCGCGGGTGGCGAGCCAGGCGGTGGCCCACAGCGCGGCCAGCGCCCCCGCGATCCCACCCGCGAATGCGCCGCCCACGCGGATGTCGCCCGCCTGCAGCATCACCAGCGCGACGACGCTCGCCGCCAGCAGGATCCACGCGGCCCACGTCCACGGATCGCGGCGGCGCGGAGCATCGTCCTCCTCCTCCACCCGCCGGCGGATCGCCTGGAGCGGCGAGATGCGGCGCGTGGCGAGCAGTGGGAGGAGCGCGAACACGGACGCGACCCATACACCGATTCCCACCCCGGTCGCGAGCGCCGCGGGGTCGACCGCCGTCTGCACCGTCACCGGCAGGAGACCGGCGAGGAGCTTCGGCAGCACCCACTGCACGGCGAGCCCGATGGCGGCGCCGATCGACGCCCCGGCCAGCCCCATCGCGGCCGCCTGCAGCAGGTAGATGGCGATCACCTGCCGCGCCGTCGCGCCCAGGCAGCGAAGCGTGGCGACGGTCTCGCGCTTCTGGGCCATGTACGCGCCCATCGAGCTCGCCACGCCGATCCCGCCCAGCAGGAGCGCAAAGGTCCCCACCAGCCCCAGGAAGTTCCCCAGCCGCCCGAGCGCCTCGTCCAGCGAGCGCTGCTGCTCCTGCGCGGTTCGCGCGCGCACCCGCTCCGTGCGCAATGCCGAGCGGTGCCCCGCCACCAGCCGCTCCGCCGCGCCGGCGGCCGGGAGGCGCACGTACGCGTCGTATTCCGCGCGGCTTCCGAAGCGGAGGAGCTTCGTCTCGGCCACGTAGCGCGCGGGGATGTAGACGCGTGGCGCGAAAGCGGAGGAGATCCCCACGTCGCCCGGGATCTTGCGGATGATCCCCGCCAGCCGGAAGCGCGTCTCGCCCAGAGAAATCGAGTCGCCGATGCGCGCGTCGAGCGAGGAGAGGAGCGCCGGGTCCGCCACCACCTCGCGCCCGCGCGCGAGCCCCGCCCACGCGCCCGCCGGCTCCGTGACGATCTGCCCATAGAACGGATATCCCGCCTCCACCGCGCGCACCTGCGACAGCCGCGCGCCGCCCGTCCGCTCCAGCAGCGCCACCGAGGCAAAGGAGACCACCTGCGCCACCGGAGTCCGTGCGCGGCGCAGCGAGTCGAGCAGCGCCGTCGTGCGCTTCCCGAACGCCCGGTTGCTGGAGAAAGCCACGTCGGCCCCCAGCAGCGAGCGGCTCTCCTGGCGCACCCCAGCGGCCAGGTTGGCGGCGAAGCTCTGCGTGGCGACCAGCGCCGCCACGCCCAGCGAGATCGACGAGAGGAACAGCAGGAGCCGCCGCCTGGCGAAGCGGCTCTCCCGCCACGCCAGCACGGCCAGCGGCGAGATGCGGCTCACGCGGCGCTCCGCTCGTCGCCAACGACGGCGCCGTCCTCCAGGCGGATCACGCGGCCCGCGCGCGTGGCGAGGTCCGGGTCGTGCGTGACGAGCACCAGCGTCGTCCCCTGCTCGCGGTTCAGCTCAAAGAGGAGGTCGATGATGCGGGTGCCGGTGGTGCGGTCCAGGTTCCCGGTCGGCTCGTCGGCAAAGAGCACGGTGGGGGCGTGGATGAAGGCGCGCGCGATGGCCACCCGCTGCTGCTCGCCGCCGGAGAGCTGGGCGGGGTAGTGGTGGCCGCGGTCGCCGAGCCCCACGCGGGCCAGCAGCTCCTGGGCGCGGGCGGGGTCCGGCGTGCCGCGCAGCTCCAGGGGGACCTCTACGTTCTCGCGCGCGGTAAGAGTGGGGATCAGCTGGAACGCCTGAAAGACGAAACCGATCCGCTCCCTGCGCAGCCGGGCGCGGCCGTCCTCGGAGAGGGTGCCCAGGTCGGTCCCCTCCAGCTCGACGGAGCCGCGGGAGGGGCTGTCCAGCCCGGCCAGCAGACCCAGGAGCGTCGTCTTCCCGCTCCCGGAGTGGCCCACGATGGCGACCGTTTCGCCCGCGTCGACGCGGAAGTTCACATTGCGGAGCACGGCGAGCTGCTGCCCGCCGCTCCGATAGCTCTTTTCAAGATCACGAACGATGAGCATGCCTAAATTCCGCCTTTTCCGTGCGCTGCCGGTGCTTCTGGTGGCGCTGAACTTCGGGTGCACGGGAGCGGAAAGCAAACCGGCGGCGGACGCATCGTCCGCCGCCGAAGCCGCGCAGGACCCTTCCGCGCGTAAGACGGTGCTCTTCCTGGGAACCTCGCTGACGGCCGCGCAGGGGCTGGACCCGGAGCAGGGTTTCCCCGCGCACATCCAGGAGAAGATCGACTCCGCCGGCCTCCCCTACGAGGTGGTGAACGCGGGCCAGAGCGGCGAGACCTCTGCGGGGGCGCGGAGCCGCATCCGCTGGATCCTGGAGCAGCCCTTCGACGTGCTGGTGCTGGAGACGGGCGCCAACGACATGCTGCGCGGCTCGGACGTGGACTCGCTGGCCGCCAACCTCCAGGCCGTCATCGACACGGTCCGTTCCCGCCGCCCCGACGCCGCCATCGTCTTGGCCGGCATGTACGCGACGCCCAATCTGGGCCCTGGGTACGTGCGCCGCTTCGACGCGCTCTATCCGGAGGTAGCCCGCCGCAACCGCCTCCCGCTGATCCCCTTCCTTCTGGAGGGCGTGGCCGGCGAGTCCGAGCTCAACATCGAAGACGGCGTGCACCCCAACGCCCGCGGCCACGAGGTCATCGCCGAGACCGCGTGGAAGACGCTGGAGCCCGTCCTTCGGGAGCGAGCCGGGGCCTCGGGCCAGTGAGCAGATCGTCGTCGGTCCACGTCCAGCGGATCTACCTCGACACTTCGGTGCTCGGGGGGTGCCACGACGCGGAGTTCGCCCCGTGGTCTAATGGACTCCTCAAGGACTTCCGGCTCGGTAATTACCTGCCTGTCGTCTCGGAGGTGGTCGCGACCGAGATCGAGCAGGCGCCGGAGCGCGTGAGAGAGGTCTATGCGGATCTGATCGCATCTGGCGCGGAGGTGCTGTCCGTAACTCCGGAGGCCCTCCGACTCGCCGACGTTTATCAGGAACGGAAGATACTGACGTCGAAGTTTTACGACGACGGACTGCACATCGCCCTGGCTTCTACGGCCGCGGTGGGCCTTCTCGTAAGCTGGAACTTCAAGCACATTGTGCATTACGATAAGATACGGTACTTCAACGCAGTCAATTTGGAGCTCGGCTACAGGTCGCTGGCGATCTACTCACCGCGGGAGGTGACTCATTATGGAGAAGAAGATTGACGCGGTCGCGATGACACGCCGAATCCGCGATGCGAATTACGAGCGGCTCAAAGGCGCCAGTGTCGAGGAGCGAATCCGATTCTATCGGGATGGAGCGCGCAGGCTTCATGAGCAGATCGCGCGCGAGGTGTCGGCCGAGGATGGACGCTCGGCACCGACGTAACCATCTAGCCGGATGCGTGGTCGCCGGGCGGGATCGGCGGTATCTTGAGTGCCCCGCCGCCTGGGCGGGCTCGTCCACGCACCGCGGCCTCCTATGACCCGATCCATACACGCCATCGCCAGCCCGGCCCTGGGAGGGGCGGAGCGCTTCTTCGCCCGGCTGGTGAGCGCCCTGCACGAGAGCGGCTACCCCTCGATGGCCGTCCTGCGGCGCGGAAGCCTGCTCGATGGTACCATCGACGCCGCGGTGCCGCGCGTGCTCACCGGGATGGCGAACTCGCTCGACGTGCGCACCATGTGGACGATCCGGCGCCTCGTCGCCCGCCACCGCCCGGAAGTCGTGCAGACGTACCTTGGCCGCGCCACGCGCCTCACGCGGGTGCCGCGCGGCAGCGACACGATCCACCTGGCGCGGCTGGGCGGCTACTACCGTCCCCGCAGCTACCGCCACGCTGACGCCTGGGTGGGGAACACGCGCGGCATCTGCGATTACCTGGTGCAGCAGGGCTTCCCCGCCGACCGCGTCTTCCACATCAGCAACTTCGCTGAAGCGCCGGAGCCTTCCACCGACGCCGGCCCGGCACGTGAAGCCCGCGAGCGCCTCGGCATCCCCGACGACGCGCTGATGCTCTTCGCCCTGGGCCGCTTCCGCCCGAGCAAGGGCTTCGTGGACCTCCTCGACGCCTTCGCCCTCCTCCCCCGCGAAGTCGGCGGCCGCCCGCTGCGCCTGGTCGTCGCCGGCGAGGGAGAGCTGCGCGACGAGCTCCTCGCGCAGGCCCAACGCCTGGGCATCGCGAACCGCGTGAGCTGGACGGGGTGGCTCCCGGAGCCGGCGCCGTACTACGCGGCGGCGGACCTCTTCATCTGCCCGTCGCGCATCGAGCACCTGGGGAACGTGATCCTGGAGGCGTGGGGCCGCAACGTCCCCGTGCTCTCCACCCGCACCCGCGGCGCCGAGGAGCTGATGGTCGACGGCGAAACGGGCCTCCTCGTCGCCGCGTCCGACGCGCAGGCGATGCGCGACGGCATCCTGCGCGCCCTGGAGTCCGGCCAGCCGGAGCTGCGCCGCCTGGCCGACGCCGGGCTGCACACCGTCCGCACTCGCCACAGCAAGGAAGCGATCGTCGCCGCCTACCGCGAGCTGTACGCGCACCTGGTGAGCATCGGACGGCGTCGCTGAGCCGGCACGGCGGATCGTCGCGGCGCATGCATCCGCGCGGAGCTCTTTACGCAGATCGCCACGCTGCTGGTGGCCGGCGCGCTGAGGAAAACAGCCTCACACAGAGCCGCAGAGGGAACTACAAGAACAGCAAGAGGGTTTCTCTGTGCCCTCGCCTTTCCCACCGCGTCTCCGTGTGAGGCTTTTTAGGACGATGGCGCTGGGGCGATGTCCACGGCGATTGCGCGCCAGCGGCCCTGCTTGAAGCGCAGCACGCTCAGCGTGCACCGCGCCACGTGCCCGGCCAGGATGGCGAGCCAGACGTCGATGGGGTCCAGCGTCGCCGTTCGCCGGACCACGAAGCAGATCCCCAGCGGCAGCACCACCTGCGAGGCCACGGAGATGTAGAGGGGACCCCGCGTGTCGCCCGTGCCCTGCAGCCCGCCGGTGTAGGTGAGCGCCACCGCCACGAACATCCCGGACACCCCCAGCACGCGCAGCAGCTGCACGCCCAGCTCCACCGCGGCGGGCTCGTCCATCCCAAAGAGCGCCAGCAGCACGCGCGGGGCGGCGAGGAAGAGCACCCCCACGCAGGCCGCCCCGCCCAGCCCGATGGCCGCCGTCACCCGCACGGCGTCGGCGGCGCGGTCCGGCTGACCCGCGCCCAGGTTCTGCCCGGCGACGGCGGCGGCGGCGCCCATCAGCCCCACCGACGTCCAGGTGATCAGCGAGAAGAGCTGCCCGTACGACACGGCGTACGCCGCCTGCGCCGCGGCGCTCTGCGCCAGCGAGCCGATGTAGGCCAGCATCAGCACCCCGCTCACGTTCATGGCGATCCCCTGGATTCCGGTGGGGAGCCCGAAGCTGAAGAGGGCGCGGATCACCCCCCAGTCCGGCCCCCACCCGCCACCCCGCGGGAACGACACCACCCACCCGCCGCGCACCAGCCGGAAGAGCGCGTACGCCGCCACCAGCCCCGACGCGATCGTGGTTCCCATGGCGGCGCCCACCGTGCCGAAGGCGGGGATCAGGAGGAGGTTGAGCCCCAGGTTGAGCGCCGTCATGACGAATCCCAGCACCATGGGGGTGCGGGCGTCGCCGGCCGCGCGCAGCGCCCCGCCCAGCATGAAGAACACGAGCATTCCGCCGCTGAACAGGAACATCACGCGCAGGAAGGGGAGCGCCTCCGCCTGGACCGCCGGGGCGGCGTTCACCCGATCCAGCAGCCACGGCGCCAGAAAGTACCCCAGCGGCGCCATCACCCCCACTGAGATCCCCAGCGCCGTCAGGAACGCCTGGTACACCACGCGGTCCACCCGCTCGGAGTCGCGCGCGCCGGCGGCCCGTGCTACCAGCACACCCATCCCGGTGAAGAGCGACGAGATGAAGGCGATCACCACCAGGAAGATCTGCCACGCCACCCCGATGGCCGCGTTCCCGGCGTACCCCACCATGTGCCCCACCATCACGTGGTCCACCATCCCCTGCAGCCCCCCGACGACGTTCGCCAACATCCCGGGCCACGCCAGCTTCCAGACCGCCGGGCGCAGCGGGCCCTCCACGATCGAGCGGTCGTAGCGGGCAGCGGGGGCGGGTGCGCTCAAAGGGCTCCGGGTGGCGCGGGAGAAGGATGGGAAGCCGGGGCCATGCCGGCACAGACGGGCAGCCCTGGGGTTCGCTTCCAAGGAAAACCCTCCGCGGGCAAGATAGCCGCGAAGGGTCTCCTTCGTCACTTCAGCGTCCAGGCGTTCGCCATCCGTCGCGTGCGGCGGGGGCTCTCGTCAACCGTGCGTGCTGGTGTCCGCGCCCACGAGACGTAAATTGCGGGGCCCCTCATTTGCACCCCGCCTCCCTCCGAATCCGAACCAAACCATGCCTTGCTGAGGAGCCCACTACCGCCTCGCTACGCCTGCTTCAGCCGTCGACCTAACTTCCCGTGAAGCTGAGTACTGATCATTCCTTCCTCAGCCACCAACCCGAGAAGCGACATCGTCAGGGCAGCATCACTCCGAAGATCCTCTTCGACCTTCTCCTTCGAGATGAGTTTCTTGAGAGCCTCGGAGTGTGCGACCTTTGCGACGGCTATGGTACCATAAACTTCCAGGACAATGCGCTTCACCTCATCTGCGACTGGTGCTGGAAACCGATCTTGCCAGTGACGGAGCTGTCCCTCAATCACCGGGTGATCGTGGTTGATCAGGACACACCCGGATTTCCACTCAGCGTTCGGCGGTTCCCACGAACACAGCACTCCCTCAGGTAGATCGGCCGCCCCCACAGTGCGATAGTCAGGAATACCACCGGCAACAGTGCGCGCAGAAGCCGGCTCGGCTCCGGGATCGCTTCCCATGCTGATGTCAGACCCGGCACCGCCGGTTCGCCCATTACCAGGTCCCCCGCCCCTCCGACCTCCACGTCCACTGTGAGGACCATGGGGCCGCCTAGCCATCTGGACCGGCTTTACGGTTGTGAGACCTTGCGCATCCTTGACCAGCTTCAAGATACGCCAACGACTGCCGAACCGCTCCTTCAGTCGCTCACGCCAAGCGGGATCGCTAAGTGTGCCAACTTGGCCTTCACGGACGTTTCGAAGAGCTTCCAAGATCTCGTCAGGCAGCCGTTGCGCGAAGTCGTGCCCCCATTCGGTCATAGGGATCGGATCCCCGACCCATCCAGCTCCAGTCATTAGGAGTGCGTTTCGATCACCCCTAGGATAAACACCGTAGCGGCTCGTCTCCTCCCAAAACGGCGGTCGAACGACCAACCAAAGTCGCTCCCGGACGGCGTTCTCCGTAACGCCGAAGCTTCGGAATCGGCTGTGATGATCACTCAGGTCATAGAGCTCGTTTCTATAGAGTGCTGCGGTATAACCATTCAGCTTCGCGTAGGATTGAACGGCCGGACGACCACCCTCCCATAAATACCAATCCACCACGGTTCCGTCGTCGAGATCGACCGTCCCGGCACTCGCTAGTTTTCCGTCCGGGAACTCCTTGGGATACTCCACGAAGAACTTTGCGCCCTCGACATTTCGGTTGTTGATCCGCCTGTTCTTTGGCCCGTTGAACGCCTCAGCAGAAGAGGCGGGCCACCGATCATGGCTCACGAACTCTTCCACTGTGCAAGTTACGCCGGTTGGAAGCTCCCAAAAGCGCTCATTCAGGAATCTGGTAACCCCCCGAAGCGCATCCTCTTCTCTGCCAGGATCGCCGCGGACAGAATCCTGAGACGGATCGTTCCCTAGGAGCACCAGGACGGTGCCATGTCCTTCCTCCCGAATCCAGTCAGGACCGACTAAGCCCCAATGGCAACCATGCTCCGGATCATCAAAGGGGGTGGCGACGTGCACGATCTCCTCGTTGTCCCACTCGTCAACGGCGACAAACGGACGCAGCTTATATTCTCCCGATTCGGGATGCCGGTAGACCCATATCATCGAAGCCACACCATCTTGATATGAGACCACTACGAGCCCGTGGTGATTCCATGGAAATAGCGATGCTTTGGCCCCCATGCCAAAATTCTCGTGCTCGCCACCGATAGGCTTGCCACCCCCACCAAAAGTTCGGAAAAAGCGGATCAGTTCGGTGGGGCTCATTCCGACACCGTCATCCGCCACATATCTGCGGTATACACGCATGGAGTCGACAGCCTGCCACTCAACTCCGAAATGCACACGGCTCGCCCGTGCCTCAAGTGCATTCTGGAAGGTCTCTCTTACCCACTGGTAGCGCCCGCTCTGGCGATACACCTGATTGATCAGGTGTTGTACGCCCTCTGCTTGAATGGAAAGGGAGTGCGGTGTGTCCTTCCAAGACATAGAACCTCCGATGGATAGCCCAAGGGCTCGTTTCCGAGCGCTTGGTGATTTGAGGCGCTAGGACCCGGTGGGGGTGCTAGCTATGATTTCTGCGCTTCCAACGCTCGGAAGGGCAGTATCCTCAATGTAACCTGGAGCGCTCTGGCCTACAATGCAGATACCGCTGATCTGCTTCTGTTTCTCTCGTGTTAGAGCCCGAACCGCAATGTTGAGCGTAGAGGAGATACCAGAATCGGCTGGGCGCGGTCCACAATCTCGCGAGCGAGAGTGGCGAAGGGCTACGTTGATGGACGCGGCTCTCCACCCATATCGCGAAAAGAGCTCCACGGCCGCCTCGGCCGTGGAGCCCCTTCGTGCTGCACCGGCGCTGGCTCAGCGTCGCGCGCCGGCCTTGGTGGTGATGCGGATGACGCCGTGGGCGGCGCGGGGGTCGTTGGGGTAGAGGCGCGCGGCGGCGGGGCCCTTGATGACTTCGACGTTGTCGATGCTGCCGGGGGCGATGGTGCGCATCGCGCTGGGGTCGGTGATGCGGCCGTCAACGACCATCAGGCCCTCGAAGTTCTCGCCGGTGCGGGCGTGGACGGGGCCGAAGGACTCGCGATTGGGGTTGTTGCCGCGGATGCGGATCTGGGCGCCGCCGGCTTCGTTGCGGAAGACGGTGAGGTCCCGGGTGTGCGCGGTCCCTTCGAACGTGGGCGCGCCGGTGGTGATGGTGAAGGTGCCGGTGCCGTCGTTCTTGCGGCGGACGGCGATCTGGGCGATGCGGCCGGCGGCGACTGCACGCGCCTCCTCGGCGGTCACCTGCTTGCCGTCGACGAAGTAGGTCATGTTGGCGTCGTCGCCGACGACGCGGAAGCGGGTGGCCTGCGTCTCGGCGGCGCGGACGTCCATGCGGTCGACTTCGGCGGTGGTGGGGAGCGCGGTCTCGCAGGCGGCGACGAGGGCGCCCATCGCCAGCACGCCGAGCAGCCCGGCGCGCGCCGGGGCGAAGCGCGGAATTCGTACGTTCATGGCTCGTATTCTCCGTTCCAGGGATGAGGGCGTGCCGGCCAGCGCCGGCGCGCCCAGGGTGAGGCCGGGTCCACGCCCGGCCATGTCGATCAGCAGCGTTCCGTACGCGGCGGGCCGCACACCGTGGCGCAGCACGCGGGCATCGCAGTCCAGCTCCACGGCCGTCCGCAGCCGGCGGAGCATCCACCAGGCGGCTGGGTTCCAGGGGACCAGCGCCGCGGCCAGGCACCCCGCCGCCAGCAGGAGCGGATCGCGGGCGCGGATGTGCTCGCGCTCGTGCAGCACGACCAGCCGTTGCTCTTCCGGCGTGGCTTCCAGGAGCCAGCGCGGGACGACCACTTCGGGCGTGCGCACGCCCAGCACCGCCGGGCCGACCCGCGGCGCCACCCGCACGGGCGTGCCGGCGACGTCGTGCAGCGGCCAGCGGCGGCGCTCGCGATTGCCACGGTGGAGGGTGGCCGCGGCGATCGCCAGAAGCGCGGCGGTGAGGACGAGCCACCCGGCCGCCAGCGCCTCGCCGGGGATGCGGGCGCCGAGTGTGGCGGCATCGCGCAGGGTGTCGCCGGCCAGGTCGCGGACGGCGGTGGCGGCGTCGGTGAGGGCGGCGAGCAGGCCGGCATCCGTGTCGTCCGCCGCGACGGGGGCGGTGCGGCGGACGACGGCGGTGTCGATGGCGAGCGAGGTGGGCGCGGAGGTGCGGAGCGGGGCCAGCGCGACCAGGGCCAGGGTGGCTCCCATCGCGCCGATCCACACCCAGCGCACGGGGCGGCCCAGCAGGCGGCACACTTCCTCCAGCACCCACGCAGCGGCGGCGACCAGCACGCTCACCAGGAGCGAGTACAGCATCCACGACACGATCATGGCTCTTCCTCCATCCGCTCGGCGAGAAGGCGGCGCATGCGCTCCAGCTCCTCGCGCTTGAGGCCGCGGTCGGAGACGAGCTGGGCGAACATCAGCTCCGCGGAGCCCTGAAAGACGGCTTCGCGGATGCGGCTGATGGCGCTGCGGCCCGCGCGGTCCGGGGCCACGGTCGGGTGGTAGCGGTAGGCGCGGCCCTCCGGCTCGTGGCGCACGTACCCCTTTTCTTCCAGCGTCTGCAGCACGGAGAGCACGGACGTGTAGGCCAGCTCTTCGCCGAGCGCCTCGCGCACCTCGTTGACGGTGCCGGAGCCGCTCCGCCAGAGGATGCTCATCACGTCCAGCTCGCGGGGTGTGAAGGTGATCTCGGTCATGGTCTCATCTACGGGTTCTTCCGTAGGATAATGGGTGGGTGGGTGGTTGTCAACGGGTTTTTCCGTAGGTCGGGGGACGGCGGGTCTCACGCGGAGACGCGGAGACGCGGAGGGAACCGCAACTGCTTGGCTCACACAGAGACACGGAGACACAGAGGAGGGCTTCCGTGGCGTGTCTTCGGGTTGGATGCCGGGATGGTGAGGAGGGTTGCGGGGGATGGTAACTTCTCGATTCGGGGGGGCACTTCATCGCACCAGGCGGCGGATCTTCATGAGGCGGCTCGTGGCACTCGCGGGAGGGATGGGGGTGCTGCTCGGCTTCTGGGTGGCGGGGGAGGCGCTGGTGTCCGTGGCGCGGCTGCCGATGCCGGGGGGCGTGGCGGGGATGCTGCTCATGGCGGCGGCGCTGAAGGCGGGGTGGCTTCCGCTGGTGTGGGTGCGGGCGGCGGCGGAGCTCCTCGTGCGCTACATGGGGCTCCTGTTCGTGCCGCCGGGGGTGGGACTCATGCTGTACTTCGATCTGATCGGGCGCGAGTGGCTTCCGATTACGGCGGCGGCGGTGGGGAGTACGATGCTCGTGCTGCTGACGGTGGGGGGCCTTATGCAGCGGATGGAGCGGCGTGGCTGAGGTGCTCTCCATCGTCGCCACGGTGGCGGTGTACGCGGCGGCTTCACAGCTCTACCGGCGCTGGCGGATGCCATTCTTCAACCCGGTGCTGGTGTCGGCGGTGGTGCTGATCTGCGCGTTGCGGGGGATGGGGATCGATCACGCGCACTACGACCGCGGCGCGCGGATTCTCAGCTTTTTCCTGGGGCCGGCGGTGGTCGCGCTCGGGGTGCCGTTGTTCCTGCAGGGCGAGGAGATCGCGCGGCGGGGAAGGGCGATCCTGACGTCGATACTCGCGGGGAGCGTGGTGGGGATCGTGTCGGGGGTGTGCGTGGCGGCGTGGCTCGGCGCATCCGCGGAGGTGGTCAGGTCGCTGGCGCCGCGCTCGGTGACGACGCCCATCGCCATCGGCATCGCGGATCGGATCGGGGGGATTCCGTCGCTGAGCGCGGCGCTGGTGATCGGCACGGGGGTGCTGGGCGCGGCGCTGGGGCCGGCGGTGCTGAGGGCGGCCGGCGTGAGGAGCCGCACGGCGTTCGGTCTGGCGATGGGGGCCGCGGCGCACGGCATCGGCACCGCGCGCGCGGCGGAGGAGGGGACTGCGGAGGCGGCGGGCGGCGGGCTCGCCATCGGGCTGATGGGGGTGGCGACGGCGATTCTCGCTCCGCTGGTGGTGGCGCTGCTGGCTAGGGCGGGGGTGCTGGAGTGAGGCGGCGGCATCAACGCGGGGGCACGAACGCCGGGGCACGAACGCCGGGGCGGGTCGCCGGGGGCGGGTCGCCGGGGGCGGGTCGCCGGGGGCTGAAGCCCCCGGCTGGAACCACGGGAAGCCCACTGAAGTGGGCTCGAGAAGCGCGGCACTGGACCCGGAGTCCGCGGAGGCGGACTTTGTGCTGTTGTTGCCGCGAGTTCACTCGCCCAGGGGCTTGCCTTACCCGCCCAGCGCCAGCCGCACCTCACGCGGGCCGCGCAGGAAGGCGTGGCGGCGCCAGCGCACCTCGGCGTCGCGCAGGCGCAGGCCGGGGGCGCGGTCGAGGAGCATGGGGATGGCGACGGAGGCTTCCAGGCGGGCGAGCGGCGCGCCCAGGCAGTAGTGCGCGCCCAGTCCGAACGCGAGGTGGCGGTTGGGATCGCGCGCGAGGTCCAGCGTGTCCGGTGCGGCGAAGTGCGCCTCGTCGCGGTTGGCGGAGCCGATCACGCCCAGCACCATCTCCCCGCGCCGGATCGCGACGCCGGCGATCTCCACGTCTTCGCGCGCGTACCGCTCGGTGGCGAGCTCCACGGGGCTGACGAAGCGCGCCAGCTCCTCAACGGCGGGGCGGAGCAGGGCGGGGTCGGCGCGCAGGCGGTCGCGCTGTTCGGGGTGCTGGAGGAGGGCGAGGACGCCGCCCGCGATCAGGTTGACGGTGGTCTCGTGGCCGGCGACGAGGAGGATGAAGACCATCGCCAGCAGCTCGTCGTCGCTCAGGCGGTCGCCGGCTTCCTCGGCCTGCACGAGGGCGGTGATCAGGTCGTCGCGCGGGTCGGCGCGGCGGGCGGCGAACTGGCGGCGCAGATAGCGGAACATCGACCACACCGTTGGGAGCAGGCGCACCGCGCCGATCCCGGGCGACGCGGAGACGATCGTCGTGGACCAGCGGTGGAAGCGGTCCCGGTCCGCGGCCGGGATCCCCAGCAGCTCGCCAATGATGGTGAGCGGGATCGGCAGCGCGTAATCGCGTACCAGCTCCATCCGGCCGCCGCGAGTGGCGCGCGTGATCAGCTCGTCCGCCAATCCCTCGATCCTGGGCCGCAGCCGCTCCACCAAGCGCGGCGTGAACGCCTTCTGCACGAGCGAGCGGAGGCGCGTGTGGTCCGGCGCGTCCAGGTCCAGCATGTTGCGGGTGAGGGGGCGCAGGAAACCCGGCATCCAGGGCGCGGCGCCGGAACGCGCGTGCGCCGGGTCCTTGGCGAAGCGCGCATCGCGGAGCAGCGCCGCCACGTCGTCGTACCGCGTCACCAGCCACACCGGCCTCCCGCGCCCCAGCCGCGACCGGAAGACGGGCGCCTCCGCCCGCAGCCGCGCGTACGTGGGATGCGGATCGGCCTTGAACCTCGGGTCCGCCAGTTCGAAGCTGATCTCACGCATCGTTCGCCGTCAGTCGTAGTGGATCGAAGCGAGGAACGAGCGGGGGTGAGGGCCCTCACTCCAGCTCGTCCAGCTCCCGCAGCGCCGGCACCTTGTACGCGGTGACGCTCACCACCCCGAGCGTCATCAACCCGCCCAGGAGCACGGAGTTGACGGCGCCCAGCAGCCGCGCCGCCACGCCGGACTCAAAGGAGCCGATCTCGTTGGACGAGCCGATGAAGATCTGGTTGACGGCCGAGACGCGGCCCAGCAGGTGCTCGGGGGTGCGCAGCGTCAGCAGGGTGGAGCGGATCACCACGCTCACGTTGTCCAGCATCCCGCTCAGCGCCAGCAGGCCGAGCGAAAGCCAGAAGGAGTGCGACAGGGCGAAGAGGATCCAGCACACGCCGAATCCCGCCACGCACAGCAGGAGCGTGGGCCCGGCGCGGCGCAGCTTGCGGTGCGCCAGGACGAGCGACATCGCCACGGCGCCGGCGGCGGGGGCGGCGCGAAGGACGCCCAGCCCCTGCGGCCCCACGCGCAGGATCTCGGACGCGAAGATGGGGAGGAGCGCCGGGGCGCCGCCAAAGAGCACCGAGAACAGGTCCAGCACCTGCGCGCCCAGCAGCTGCGGCTGCTTCATGAGAAAGCGGATGCCGATGGTGAGGTTCTGGCCGATGGTGCCCTCGCGCGCGGCGGCGGGGCGGCGCGTGTACGCGATGCGCGCGAAGAGAACGAGCGCGAGCGCGCAGAGCGCCGCCTCCGCCGCGTAGGCGGCGCGGGCGCTGGCGAAGCCGTACAGCACCCCACCCAGCGCGGGCCCCATCACCGCCCCGAACTGCCAGAGCGACGAGCGCCACGCCACCGCGTTCGCGTACGTCTCGCGCGGCACGATCTCCGCTCCCAGCGCGGTGCGGGCGGGCTGCAGAAAGGAGCGCGCGATGCCGCTGGCGAACACCACGGCGAAGATCGGCCAGGTGCCGCCGGCCAGGATCTGCGGACGCATCGCCAGCGCGAGCAGGGCGCCGCCGCACGCCGTCTGCACCAGGAGGGCGGCGAGGCAGAGGCGCTTGCGGTCGTGCAGATCCGCCACGTGGCCGGCGTACAGCGCGGCGCCGATGAAGGGGATCGCCTCCGCAAGCCCCACCAGCCCCAGCGAAAGCGGGTCGCGCGTGATCTCGTACACCTGCCACGCCACCACCGTCGCCTGGATCTGCGTGCCCAGCGTGAGCGCCACCAGGCTCGCGACGTACCAGAGGAAGTTGGGGTTGCGAAGGGATACGTACGGGTCTTGCCGCTCGGCCATCGACGGTTCTTCCGGGCTGGGGGAGCGGGACGATACTCCGCCACTCCCGTTCCGCGCAATTGAGGCCGCGGGACGGTGGCGGCATGGCTCGCGCGGAGAGCGGAGTGCCGTGGCCCCGAGCCCGGCCGGACACGACGGTTTGTGCAAAGTGATGGGGCTGAGACGTTTGCTTCCGCAGAACGGCTCCCCTAGACTTCCAGCGATGCAGATGCTCATCCGCGACTCCCTTCCGGCGGCGCTCCTGGCGTGCGCGCTCCTGGCCGGGTGCGACACCGATCCCACCCTGGGCACCCCCTCCACCACGCCGGTCGCACTGGCGGCGGGGGGCGGGCACACCTGCGCGCTGCTGAGGTCGGGCGAGGTGTACTGCTGGGGGAGCAACGACTTCGGCCAGATCGGTGCCGGGGCCGCGCCCGCCAGCGTTCCCGAGCCGGCGCGCGTGGCGAGCGGGGAGCGGTTCGCCGCCATCAGCGCGGGGGGCGAGACGACGTGCGCGCTGAACGAGGCGGGGAAGCTCTTCTGCTGGGGGCGCAACCCGGCGCAGGCGTTCGGCGTTTCCGAGCCGTTCGTGAGCTCGCCGGTGGCCGTCGCGGCGGCGATGACGTGGCGCTTCGTGAGCGTGGGCTACTCGCACATCTGCGGGATGTCGCTGGACGGGGTGCCGTACTGCTGGGGGAGGAACATGCAGGGCCAGCTCGGCATCGGCCGCGCCGACACCGACACGCACCCCTTGCCGGAGCCGGTCGCCGGGCCGGTGCGGCTCACCTCGGTCGTCGCGGCCACCATCCACAGCTGCGGGCTGGATGCGGCGGGGAAAGCGTACTGCTGGGGGCTGAACTGGCAGAACGTCCTCACCACCGACCCCGCACCCATGCAGCCGCGCCCCGCGCGCGCCGGGGGCGAGCTGGCGTACGTGGAGCTGATGACGGGGACCACCTTCGCCTGCGGAAGGACGGCGGACGCGCGGGTGTCGTGCTGGGGCGACAACACCTCCGGCTCGTTCGGCACCGGCGACTTCGCCGGCGGGCGCGATCCGCGGCCGGCGTTCGGAGGGGCGCCGCTCCGCGTGCTGGCGCTCAACTCGGAGAACACCTTTGCGGTGCACGCGTGCGTCACGGGCAGCGACGATGCGGTCGTCTGCTGGGGGAGCACGGCGAGCGGGCGGCTCGGCGGCACACCTCCGGCTCCCACGCCCTGCTTCTCCACCGCCGCGGCGATCACCTGCGACCCCCTGGGCACGCGCGTCGCTACGCACCGCTTCGCCGCGCTGGAGCTGGGGAGCACGCACTCCTGCGGCCTCACTCGCGACCGCACCGTGCTGTGCTGGGGCGGCGGCGAGCGGGGGCAGCTCGGCAACGGCGGCCTGACCAGCTCCCCCACGCCCGTGACGGTGCACCTCCCCTCCTGACGATCGTCCGCGTAGGCTTGTGTCAGCGATAGACACGAACCGGCCGCACATGCTTTTCGCATCATCCCCGGTCGGGGCGAGCGGGACGCCTGAAAAGGAGCGTTACGCAAATAAATCACGGCCAGGTCACGGCGGGCGCGTTATACTGGGCGCACGCGGCGCCGCAGAGGCCGCGTAATCCCCTCACCCTACCCCGGAGGAACAGGATGCACCTCACCCGCATCAGATCCGTCTTCGCCCTTGCCGCGGCGGTCGTGGCGCTCGCGGCACTCCCGGGCGGCGCCAGCGCCCAGACGTACTACGGTTACGAGAGCCTTGCCTGGACGGCCAAGTGCATGGACAACTACCGCGGCTACCTTACGGGCGGCAACAACCTCCAGATCTACAACTGCCAGTCTTCCGTCAACCAGTACTTCACGCGGGCGAGCGACGGGCACGTCATCGTGCAGAAGGGGCAAAAGGATGCCAACGGCTACCAGTACTGCATGGACTACTACCCGTCCAACGGCTCGATCGGGTCGCAGGTGAAGATCTGGCCCTGCCGCCCGCTCACCGGCACCGCCGACAGCCAGCACTGGTACCTTCTCAGCAGCGGCCAGTGGATGGGCGGGAGCGGCAACTGCGTCTCCGCGCAGGCCGGCACCAACGAGACCAAGCTGGTGATGGCCGCCTGCAACCCGAGCAGCCCGCCGAGCAATACGCGGTGGAAGACCAGGCCGTGAACCGCAGTGCGTGAGTGCGTTAGTGCGCGGGGGGCATGTTGAGGACGGCGCTGAGTCCCCCGACTATGTCATCCTGAGGGAGCCGCATTGGCCGGGCTCCGAGGCGCCACGCCGAGCCAGTGCGGCGACCAACGGATCTTACTGCGCGTGCCGAGGGGCCCGTCGTCACCCGCCGTCCTCTTGCCTCGCCGGCTAGATCCTTCACTCGCCGCAGAAGCTACGCGTACAACGCGGGTGTTTTGCGCGGCGGCTCTCTCAGGACGACAGAAGGGGGGGAAGGCTGACTGGGCACTGGGCACTGGGCACTGGGCACTGGGCACTGGGCACTGGGCACTGGGCACTGGGCACTGGGCACTGGGCACTGGGCACTGGGCACTGGGCACTGGGCACTGGGCGGCACTCGGCACTAACGCACTCCCACACTAACGCACTTTCAGTTTCCTCACGGGGACGCCATCCACGGCGTCCCCGTCGTCCTTGCCGCGGGTTGCGTGCGGCGGTATCGTCCGCGGGTTCCCCTGATCGACCATCCCGCCCGCCGCGCACTCTCGTGACCGAAGCCACGGTAGCATCCACCGAGTCCCGCCTCGTACGCGCCCTGGGGACGTGGGCGCTGGCCGCCAGCATCGTCAACGTGACGGTGGGCGGCGGCATCTTTCGCCTCCCCGGCGAGATGTCGAAGCTGCTGGGGCCCTCCGCACTCTGGGCGTACGCGGTGTGCGCGCTCGCCATGGGGCTGATCGTCCTCTGCTTCGCCGATGCGGGGAGCCGGGTGGCGCTCACCGGCGGGCCCTATGCCTACGTGGAGACGGCGTTCGGGCCGTTCGTGGGCTTCCTCTCGGGGGTGCTGCTGTGGGCGGTGGGGACCTTTGCGCTCGCGGCCGTCTCCACCGTGCTGGCCGACTCGGTGGCGGCGCTCGTGCCGGCGCTGAGCGGGCGCGTGGCCAAAGCCGGGGTGCTCGTGGTGGTGTACGCGCTGCTGGCCGGGGTCAACGTCGGCGGGGTCAAGCAGGGGGCGAGGCTCAACGACGTCGCCACCGTCGCCAAGCTCCTGCCACTGCTGCTGCTGGTGGGGGCCGGCGCGCTGGCCGTGAGCCCGGACAACCTGGCCTCCACGCCGCCCGAGACGGGGAGCCTGGCCCGCGCCTGCATCGTGCTGATCTTCGCCTTCGCGGGGGTCGAGAGCGCGCTGGTGCCGAGCGGAGAGGTCCGCAACCCGGCGCGCACCGTTCCGCGCGCCATCCTCATGGCGATGCTGGGGATCACTGTGCTCTACCTGGCGCTGCACGCCGTTGCGCAGGGGGTGCTCGGCACGGACGTGCTCGCGCAGAGCGCCACGCCTCTCGCCGATGCTGCCGGGAAGGCGATGGGCTCCGGCGGGCGCACGCTGATCCTGGTGGGGACCGCCGTCTCCACCTTTGGCTACGTGAGCGGGATGATCCTGGCCGTCCCCCGCGGCCCCTTCGCCATGGCGCGCGACGGATTCCTGCCGCGCGCGCTGGCCTCGGTGCATCCCCGCTTCCACACGCCGCACGTCGCCATCATGGTGCAGGCGGTCATCACCTGCGCGCTCGCGATCTCCAGCCAGTTCATCCTCCTGGCCGTGCTCGCCAACCTCAGCACGCTGCTGCTCTATGCGGCGTGCTGCGTGGCCGCCTGGGAGCTGCGCCGCCGCGGGGTGACCACCGACGGCGCGATGCCCTTTCGCGTGCCCGCCGCGCCGGTGATCCCGTGGCTGGCGCTCGCGGTGATCGCGTTCATGCTCTTCTCGGTGACGCTGAAGGAGTGGGCCTGGGTGCTCGGGGTGCTGGCGCTGGCGGCGATGATCTTCTTCATCACGCGCCCCAGCCGCGCGCTGCGATGACGACGTACTGCGAGGCGGCGGACGGGCACCCCTTTCACGGGCCCTACCACGACGAGGAGTACGGCTTTCCGCTCCGCGAGGACGACGAGCTGTTCGAGCGGCTGGTGCTGGAGATCAACCAGGCGGGGCTGTCGTGGCTCACCATCCTCAAGAAGCGCGACGCCTTCCGCCACGCCTACGATGGGTTCGACGTGGAGCGCGTGGCGGCGTACGGCGATGCCGAGCGCGCCCGCCTGCTGGCGGACGCCGGGATCGTGCGCAACCGCCTCAAGGTGGACGCGGCCATCGAGAACGCGCGCACCGTCCTGCGCCTGCGCGAGTCGCACGGCTCGTTCGCGGGGTGGCTGGACGCGCACCACCCGCTCACGAAGGAGGAGTGGGTGAAGCTGTTCAGAAAGACGTTCCGCTTCACCGGCGGCGAGATCGTGGGCGAGTTCCTGATGAGCACGGGCTACCTGCCGGGCGCGCACCACCCCGGCTGCCCCGTGTACGCCCGGGTCGCCGCGCTCCGACCGCCCTGGATGACCTCAACGCCGGTGCCGCTATGAAGATCCCCAAGGAGTGGCTGTCGCAGAAGGCGGGGAACGCGCCCATCTCGGAGCACCGCAACCTCTCCGAGATGACGGCGATGCGCATCCGCATGGCGTGGCAGAAGCTCAAGGCCAAGGCGGAGGAGGGCGACGAGGTGTGGGCCTTCGCGAACCCGTCCAACACCTGGAAGAAGCTGGGGAAGCAGACCGGCTACGCCCTGGTGCGCAACGGCAAGATCGTCGAAAGCATCGTGGTCACGAACAGCTTCGACTGAACGGCAACCGCAGCATCACACAGAGACACAGAGGGTAAAGGCAAGAACAGAAAAGGAGTTCTCTGTGCCTTCGCTGTCTCCCTCCGTGGCCTCTGTGTGATGCTTTTTCCGGTCAGGCGGCGATCGCGGCGCGGTAGGCGGCGAGGGTCTCCGCGGCGGTGCGGTCCCAATTGAAGTGGGCGGCGCGGGCCAGCGACCGGACGCGGAGATCGTCGCGCAGCGCCCCGTCGTGGTACAGGCGGTACATCGCGTGGGAAAGGGCGTCGGCGTCCTGTGGATCGACGACGAGCGCGGCGTCGCCCACCACCTCCGGGATCGAGGAGCGGTTCGAGGCGATCACGGGGGTGCCGCACTGCATCGCCTCCAGCGGCGGGATCCCGAACCCCTCGTGGAGCGACGGGAAGACGAAGCCGAGCGCCCCGCCGTAGAGCGCCGCCAGCTCCTCGTCCGGAACGAAGCCGGCCATCACCACGCGGGCGCCCCGCGCGCGCGCCTCCGCCACCGCCCGCTCCACCCCCGCGGTTCCGCTCCCCGGCGGCCCCACCACCACCAGTGACAGGTCGCGGCACCCCTCCTGGCGAACCAGGCGGGCGAACGCTTCCACGGCCGCTTCCACGTTCTTGCGTACGTCCAGGAGCCCGAGCGAGAGCAGGTACGGCCCCGGCGGGATGCCGAGCCGCACCCGCACCGCCTCCCGCCGCGCCAGGTCCGTGCTGGGGAAGAAGAGCTCCGGGTCCGCGGCCAGGGGGACCACCGAGATGCGGTCCGCCCCGGCGACCCCCATCTCCACCAGGTCGTCGCGGGTGGCCAGCGAGGTGGTGATCAGCCGGTCGTGAGGCGCCAGGCTCCCGATGGTCACGGCCAGCGACTGCGCCCGGTTGGCGTCATAGAGCGCGGCGTAGCGGGGGTGCACCACGTCGTAGATGGTGAGCAGGCGCGGCGGCGAGCCGGGGCGGAGCGGCGGGAGAGGGGCGCCCGGCGAGTGGAAGACGTCGACGGGTGGCGCGGCGCCGGTAATGGGCGGGTGGACGCGCTGGTCGAGCGCGCGGGCGCCGGAGCGCAGCACCCCCGGGATCGCGTGGTTGGGAAACCACTCCCGGAGAGCACGGTGCACCCGGCGCGCGGCGCGGCCGATTCCGGACGCCACCGGTGCGGACGGGCCGATCAGGGGCACCCGCGCGAGCACGGGATCGGTGCGCAGGTACTCCGCCGTTCCGGAGAAGGCAACGCTGGAGATGTTCGCGCAGAAGAGCAGTTCGCATTCGCCGGTCCGCAGCAGCCCCGCGGCCAGATCGCGGTGCGCGCGGAAGCTCCCGCTGCGGCTCTCGGGGTACAGGTGCCCGAGGCCCAGCCAGGAGACGTCGAGTAGAGTGCGCATGGGATCGATCAGGAGGGCCGCGCGCTTTCCCTGCCGCGCGCGGGCAATCTACCCGATCCCACGGCCGCGCGACAGGCGGCGCGGCGCCCCGTTGCCGGGGTACCGATCATCCGCTACGTTCGTCTTTTTCGTCCCGGCTGCCGCGAATCCAGCGATACACCATGAAGGCTGCGCTCGACGGCGCGGAGGTCCTGATCCTGGGCGGCACGGGGTCGCTGGGCCAGCGCCTCTTCCACCGGATACTGGCGGACGAGATGGGCTCGCCCGCCTCGGTCACCGTCGTCTCGCGCGACGAGGCCAAGCAGCACGCCATGCGCCTGGAGCTGATGCGCCAGGCCACGGCCACCGACGACGTCATCTACAACGAGACCGCCAAGCGCGCGCGCTTCGCCATCGGCGACGTGCGCAACTACGCGGACATGCGCCGGTACGTGGAGCGCTCGGACGTGATCTTTCACGCCGCCGCGCTCAAGCAGGTGCCCACCTGCGAGTACCACGGCGCGGCGGCGGTGGACACCAACGTGATCGGTGCCATCAACCTGGCGCGCGCCGTCTTCGAGAGCCGCGGCGGCGGCAAGCACGTGGTGGGGATCTCCACCGACAAGGCGTGCAAGCCGGTGAACATGATGGGGATGACCAAGGCGATCCAGGAGCGCATCCTGGTGCAGGCCAACCTGGACACCCCCGGCTGCCGCTTCGTGAACGTGCGCTACGGCAACGTGATGGCCTCGCGCGGCTCCGTCATCCCCTTCTTCATCGACCTGGTGCGGCGGGGCAAGCCCCTGCCCATCACGGACCGGCGGATGACGCGCTTCCTGATGACGCTGGACGAGTCGGTGGACCTGATCTTCCGGGCGCTGCGCCACGCCAACGCCGGCGAGACGTACGTCCCCCTCCTCGCGTCGGCCAGGGTTACGGACATCGCGCTGGCCGTGGCCGAGGCGGAAACGTACCCCATGACCGACACCGGCATCCGCCCCGGCGAAAAGATCCAGGAGATCCTGGTGAGCGAGGAAGAGGTGGCGCACACCGTCTTCCGCGGCGACGACCTGGTGATCCTCCCCATCCTCCCCGAGCTGCGCGTGGACGAGGTGGGGACGCGCGAGCTTCCCTTTGCCGGCGAGTACACCTCTGGCGCCGCGCCGCTGCCGCTGGCGGAGGTGCGCGCGCTGCTGCAGCGGCACCGCCTCACCCGCGGCACCGCTCCCGAGACCGGCGAGATCTTTCGCTGAGCCGGCCCACTCGAAGCGAGCTCAAGATGCGTGTGATGACCATCGTGGGGACCCGGCCGGAGATCATCAAGCTGTGCCGGGTGATCCACGAGCTGGACCGGTTCACGGACCACGTCCTGGTGCACACCGGCCAGAACTACGACTGGGAGCTGAGCGGCATCTTCTTCCGCGAGCTCGGGGTGCGGCAGCCGGACCACTTCCTCCAGGCGGCCGGCGCGACCCCGGTGGAGACCGTGGGCAACGTCATCGCGCGAGCGGACGCGCTGATCGCGGAGGTGAAGCCGGACGCCCTCCTGCTGCTGGGCGACACCAATTCGGCGCTCGCCGCCTACCCGGCCAAGCGGCGCAGGGTGCCCGTCTTCCACATGGAGGCGGGCAACCGCTCGTTCGACGACCGCGTGCCGGAGGAGATCAACCGCCGCGTGGTGGACCACCTGAGCGACATCAACCTCACCTACACCGAGCACGCGCGCCGCTACCTGCTGCGCGAAGGCCTGGCGCCGGAGACGGTCATCAAGACGGGCTCGCCGATGAAGGAGGTGCTCTCGCACTACGCCGCGCAGATCGCCGCGTCCGACGTGCTGGAGCGGCTGGAGCTGGCGGAGGGGGGCTACACCGTGGCGAGCGCGCACCGCGAGGAGAACGTGGACTCCGAGCGCAACCTCGCCAACCTGGTGGCGACGCTGAACGCGATGGCGGAGGGGCTGGAGCGGCCCGTCATCTTCTCCGCGCACCCGCGCACCAGGGCGCGCATCGACGCGGCGGGCGTGCCCCTGGACCCGCGCGTGCGGATGCTGAAGCCGCTCGGCTTCTTCGACTACGTGCGCCTTCAGCAGGGGGCGTTCTGCGTCGTCTCGGACAGCGGCACGGTGACGGAGGAGGCGTCGGTGCTCGGCTTTCCCGCCGTCACCATCCGCGAGGCGCACGAGCGGCCGGAGGGGATGGACGAGGGGACGCTGGTGATGTGCGGGCTGGTGCCCGGCGAGGTGCTGAACGCCATCCGCGTCGTCACGGGGCAGCACGCCGAGCGCCGCCCCACGCTTGTGCCGGACTACGACACCGAGACCGTGTCGCTCAAGGTGGTGCGCATCATCCTGAGCTACACGCGCTACGTCCGCCGCACCGTCTGGCACGATGCCTGAGCGGCTGCCGCTTCCCGGCAGCGTGCTGGTCACCGGCGCCACGGGCTTCCTGGGCGCGTACGTGGTGGACGGGCTCCTGAAGCTCGGCGTCGGCGTGCGCGCGCTGGTGCGCGCCGAGCACGCGAGCATCCCCGCGTCCGTCCAGCAGGTGCGCGCTTCGGATCTCTCCGACCGCGCCGCGTTGCGTGCGGCGTGCGCGGGGGTGGAGGCGGTGGTCCACCTGGCCGCGCGCACGCACGTCCTGCGCGACTCCGCCCGCGATCCGCTGGAACGCTTCCGGGCGGTCAACGTGGAAGGGACGCGCGTCCTGCTGCGCGAGGCGCTGGAGGCGGGGGCCACACGCTTCGTATACGCCAGCTCGGTGAAGGCGGTGGGGGAGGGGAGCGCGACGTGCTGGACCGAGGATGTAACACCGCGCCCCGCGGACGCGTACGGCATCAGTAAGCTGGAGGCGGAGCAGGTGGTGCGGGAGGCGGCGGCGGGCATCCACGCGCCGATCCTGCGGCTCCCGCTGCTGTACGGCGCCGGCGTGCGCGCCAACATGCTGCGGCTCTTCCGCACCGTTGACCGCGGCGTGCCGATGCCGGTGGGGGGCATCCACAACCGGCGCAGCCTGGGGTACGCCGGCAACGTGGTGGCCGCCGTCGAGACGGTGCTCTCCGCCCCCGCCGCCGGCCACGCCACGCTCTTCGTGAGCGACGACGACGACGTCTCCACGCCGGATCTGGTGCGCCGCATCGCCGCGGCGCTGAGGGTCTCGGCGCGCATCGTCCCCATCCCGCGCGCCATCGCCCGGCTGGCCGCGCGCGCGGGGGACGTGGTGTCGCGCGCGGTGCCGGTGCCGTTCACCACCGGCGCGCTCGAGCGGCTGACCGGCTCGCTGTGCGTGGACGTCGCCACGCTGCGCGGACTGGGGTGGTCGCCGCGCTACACGATGGCCGAGGGGATGGCGGACACCGCGAGGTGGTACCGCGGCCTCCACCCGCGCGCATGACGGCCGGCGAGCGCCCACTGCGCATCCTGGTCCTCTCGCAGTACTTCTGGCCGGAGGACTTCCGCATCAACGACCTGGCGCTGGCGCTGAAGGAGCGCGGGCACCACGTCGAGGTCCTCACCGGCATCCCCAACTACCCCGAGGGGCGCGCGTACCCGGGGTACACTCCGTTCCGTCCCCGCCAGGAAGAGTACCACGGCATCCCCGTGCGCCGTGTGCCGCTGCTCCCCCGCGGACGCGCGGGCGGGGTGCGCCTGGCGCTCAACTACGCCTCGTTCGCGCTCACGGCCAGCCTGCTCGCCCCGCTGGTGGCGCGCCGCCGCTACGACGTGATCCTGGTGTACGAAGTGTCGCCTATCACCGTCGGCATCCCCGCGCTCGTGCTGAAGCGGCTCACCGGCGCGGCGCTCCTCTTCTGGGTGCTCGACCTGTGGCCGGAGGTCCTCCAGGGCACCGGCGCGGTCTCGTCCGAGTCGGTGCTGGGTGCGGTGCGGCGGCTGGCGCGGCGCATCTACCGCGGCAGCGACCGCATCCTGGTGTCGTCGGAGGGCTTCCTGCGCCCCGTCTCGGAACTGGCGGATGGCGATGCGCGCGTGCGCTACTTCCCCCAGTCCGCCGAGCCGTTCTACCGCCCGCTCTCGCCCGAAGAGACCGAGGGCGTTCCGCCGCTTCCCGCGGGGTTCCGGGTGATGGTGGCCGGCAACATCGGCGCCTCGCAGGACTTTCCCACGCTGCTGGCCGCCGCCGAGCTGCTGCGCGACCGGGGCGACATTCACTGGATCGTGGTGGGGGACGGGCGGATGCGGGAGTGGGTGGAGCGCGAGGTGCGCGAGCGAGGGCTGGGTGCCACCGTCCACATGCTGGGGCGCCACCCGGCGGAGCGCATGCCGCACTTCTTTGCGCACGCGGACGTGCTGCTGGCATCGCTGAAGCGCGCCCCGGTCTACGCCTACACGCTGCCCGCCAAGGTGCCGTCGTACCTGGCCAGTGCCCGCCCCCTGATCGCCGCCATGGACGGCGAGGGCGCGCGCGTGGTGAACGACGCCCGCGCCGGCCTCTCCTGCCCCGCCGAGGACCCCCGCGCCCTCGCCGACGCCGTCCTCGCCCTGCGCGCCCTCTCTCCCGAGGAGCGCGCCGCGATGGGCGCCCGGGGCCGCGGCTACTTTTTGGAGCACTTCGAGCGCGAGTGCCTGACGACTCGCCTGGAGGGGTGGATGCGGGAGGTGGCGCCCGCGGAGGGCTGAGTGCTGCCGCGTGCGACCCGAACAGTCCGACAACGACTGATTGATATCACAGGCGGCTGCGCCTGAGTTCTTCGCGTCGCACAACCTGAATGCCCGGAGCCGTTTCATGCAGATGAAAGTACAACAACGCTCACTAGAGTTGCCCCAGTTCGTTCGCTTCGGCACCCCCTAAGTTGTTCCAGACCTCGGCCCGCTCGCGCACGTCGTCGGCACTTGGACGGCCAGGCAGGGTGGGATCCAGGTCCCGTGGCCACCCCCGGCGCTCCGGAAAGCTTCCCGCTTCGGGTGATATGACCAGAGGCACACGGGCAGTGAGCCCGTGTGCTATCTCGTGTGCGTAGAAGAAGGCCCCCTCGCGAGGCTCTGGACAGACTGGAGTGGAATTACGCTTTCATTCTATCTGCAAAAAGTTCAGGTGGAGGTCGTTTATTTGATATTGCCAACCAACGCTCCTCCTGCTTAACGAAGACGTAGGTTTGGCGATTTTCCACTTGATAATGAGGCTTAACATACCGGCCGAGTGGTATGGACCAGTAGTCAAGCAGCCAGTACTCCCTTGTAGCCACTTCGGCACGTTCATGGGTAAGTTTTTTGATCTTTATATCCAGCAGTCGCATATTGGAGGGATTCCCTGGGTTTGAGATTGTCCATCCACGTGCGCTATTCCGTTGTGCAATCGCGGCTATCAACTTGTAAATCGGGCTGTTATCCAAAACCTTTCCGCGAAGTGGTGTTAAATCTACGGTTGGTAGTGCGCTGTAAACTGCAAACTCGGCCTGCATTACCTCCATCGCGAGACGCTCAATTAAGTCTTTCGCCCGGTGGTCATCATTACGGCGATCAACCCACTCTCTCACTACCAAAGCGTAACCATTTACCGAAGGATATCCTTTATCAATCAGGCCCTGCGCCAGACCTTGACGCATAGGCACGAGCTTGAACAAGTAGGAAACGATTGGACCTCCCGACCCATAATATTCTGCGAGACGTTTATTGACCTCATGAACATATTGGGAAGTAGTCCGCCGATCACAGGGGAAGACTTGGTCTCGCATGCCGAGCAGTGCATCAAACGCGAACCGAAGGAACTCCCATTGATTCGAATTCGGCTTGACTGCGAAAGTTCTCCGGCTCATGAGTGTTTGAAACTCGAGGCGCAACAGGTCACGCCGTTCGATTATTTTTCGTAAGGTTAAGACCTCCAGCATAGTTATTTCCAATCAGTAGCTGTTTGGATTCAGACGGGATTTCTAAGGCGCGGTGTGGCCGTGTCACCCGTAGTTCTCACTTCCCCCTCTCCAACCATGTAGCAGTTTGGAAATAAGGTCTCTAAGACCCCCTACCACGTGGTCTAACGGTTATATACGCTTGAGCGACCGGTGGAGGCAAGAGCTGGATAGGGATGGGGATCGGTGACGAAGATTCGTCTCCTCAAGAAAGCGAGGTTTGCGCCTTCTCAAGGTCGTGGACGTGCTATTATCGATCCTTGCAGAAGATACACGTGTAAAGAACCATAGGCTCTCATTTCCGATCCACACATCTTGGCCAGGGGAGATAAACGGGATTTGGAGAACAGAGATCGGTGTAGTTGGGTGCATTGCGATACTTTCTATGCCTCGATTGAGCGCCGGTATCGCAAGGTTGGAACAATCAAGTCACTACGTTGTGTTGCTGATTTGAGCTCGATTTTAAGCTGGTGGCCGAACGATGTTAGAACGTCCTCTCTCAACGATCCCCGGGTTCATTCTATTCGTTGCATTGCTCAGGCTATGGCGTTTAGTGAAGAACGCAGTTCGCTGGCATAATGACGATAAATCGATGTGTCTAACTTAACGTAAGAAGCACAAACCTTGGGGCAGGCTATGCGCCATCAGGGGCGTTGAGTTGGCCCCCCACCCGAGAAAAATAGGAGGTGAGCCGCGGCATGGTGTCTCAGGGTGGGGCTGCCTTAGCCAATAATCAACCCCAAGCCTTCACACTTGCGAACACAGAACTCCTGTGATCTGCTGTGTGGTAACGTCTCTGGAAAAAGGAAGAGTACCATGAGGAACTCAACTCGACGGGTCACAACGATCGCCGTCCTCCTGGCGATCTTCTCTAGCGCCTGCAACGGCTCGCCTACCTTCAGCGATTCGGCTCAGCAGATTTCGCCGCCTGAAACCGATCCGAAGTACTCCATCCTCAACGGGAACGGCTCGCAATGGGTTGGCAGGGTGCCGTTGGATAGATACACCTACACTGACTTCTACTGGCACTACAAATCGGGGTGGGTGAGCGATCGCTACCCCAACCAAAAGTATCTGAGCATCATTACGTATAAGAAGTCAGAGTCGTGGTGGCGCGGCGGCAGGACAAAGGAATTCCACTGGCACACTGCCTTGGTGCGGAACGACTGGGGTAGGCTGTGTATCTACATTTATGAGGTCAACACCCGGTATCAGGAGTGGATCGGTTGCGGCAACAACAGCCGACCTAAGGCGGCTTGGGTGTCTGACCTTGGCTACGCCTACCGCAAGATGCTGCAGGTAGATGGTATCTATGTCAGCCAGCAGCAGGCCGCGATGATGGCCTACCTGGTGATCCCGGTGCTCATCGCAGCCGGTGTCTTGATCGTCGCTCCGGGGCCGCCGTGAAAGGTGTATTGGTTCAGCGGAAATCGAACTTTCCGCAAACGCTTGAGAGTTACACTTTCCCCTCGACCGGCGAGTGGCCGGGACCACGAGCAAGGGGAAAGTACGATGCCCAAGGGGCGGCAGCACACGGCGGATGAGAAGTTG